>JALYLT010000263.1 GCA_030774095.1 Chloroflexota bacterium | reverse complement strand
TGGCCGCGAGCGCGGCGCTGCCGGAGATCAATGTCACTCTGCGCAACAGCTCGCGCCTCGGGATCAGACCTTCTTGATATTCCTCGATGTGCTCGTCGATGAGATAGCGCTGGGTCTCGTTCAGATCGCCCACTGTCGTCCCCTTTCGCGCCGTTAGACGGATATACGTTCGAGGCGGTCTCCGGGCTCACACTCTCTGGGCGGCGCCGCGCGCGAGCCACGAGCGTACGCGTGCCCGCACCTGCGGCAACGCGAACGGCTTGCGGATGTAGTCGGTGATCCCGGCCTCGAATGCAGCGGCCATGTCGTCCTCCCGCGTCCGGGCCGTGAGCACGACGAACGGAGTGTCGCGGTAGCCGTCGATCGATCGCAGCTGCCTGCACGCAGAGAGACCGTCCAAGTTCGGCATCTGGATATCGACCAGCACGAGATCGTACCGGGCCACGGCGGCCTTGCTCAGGAGCTCCGCGCCGTCGAACGCGACGTCGACGTCGTAGCCGTCCCGGCGCAACACGACTTCCAGGATGCGAACGAGCGCCACGTCATCGTCGGCGACGATGATGCGCGCGCGGTCGGGCATCGCGGCGGGAGCGGGTTCGACGTCGGTCGTGCGCGCGTACGGCCCCTCGGCGAGGACGAGCTCTTCGCCCTCAGCCGCCGCGACGATGCGCAGCGGCCGCTTCGACGCCAGCACGCGACTCGTCGCGACGGCGGTGAGATCGTCCACGCCACCGTCGTCGCGGTCGGGGTCGTGATGGAAGAGCACCAGCGTCCTCGCGCGCGCGGTGACGGCCATGTCGACCGCGTACTCGACGGTGCTGTGGCCCCAGCCTGACTTCGTCGGATAGTCCGCGCTGCCGTACTGGGCGTCGTGGACCACCACGTCGGCTGCGGTGAGGAACGAGGCATGCCGTGTGTCCCCGGTGTGCGCGAGGAGCGCCGGGTCGAAGGCGTCGGGGCTCCGATCGGCGCGCCAGTGCGGAGTGCTGTGCGCCTCGTGATCCGTGGCATACACGAAGGTGGCCGAGCCGGCGGTCACGCGATAGCCGACGCAAGGTGCGGTGTGATTCATGAACTGCGTGCGCAGCTTGATGCCGCCGATCGAGAATTCGGTCTCGCCGAGCTCGACGAAGTCCACCTTTGCGGGCAGTGACTCGAGCGCGACGGGGAAGTATGCGTAGTCCATGGTCCCGCCGACCGCCGTCGTGAGCCCGCGACCCATGCCCGAGGGGCCGTAGACCGTGATGTGGCTGCCGGGCATGAATGCCGGGAGGAAGAAGGGCAGGCCCTGGATGTGGTCCGCGTGCGTATGCGAAAGGAGCAGATGGAGTCGCACCGGTCCTTTGTTCGCGAGCGCGAGTCCCAGCTTGCGCGCGCCGGTGCCGCAGTCGAAGACAAGGAGCGTGCCATCGTCGGTCGTGACCTCGACACAGGGCGTGTTGCCCCCGTAGCGCAGCGTCTCCGGGCCGGCTGCCGAGATGGAGCCGCGGGTGCCCCAGAACCGGATCCGGATCTCAGCGCCCCGCTGGCGCCAGCACGGTGAGGCGTGCGGCCAGATCGCGGAGCTGCTTCGATGCCGCGTTGTCGGGATGGAGCACGACGATCGGCCGGCCGCGGTCCGCGGCATCGTCGAACGCGGGCGTGAACGGGACGACGATGTCGGGGCGCCGGTTGAAGAAGCGCGCGACCTCGTCGGTGTCGAGGCCGGCCTGCGACGTCCGGTTGACCGCGAGGAGGATCCGCTCCTTCGGGAACGAGAGCTTGTCGAGGACCTCGAGACAGTCGCGGCCGGTCTTCATCGACGCGACGTGCGGCTCGCAGATGACGCAGGCGCCGTCCGCGGTGTCGATCGCGGCAAGCGTGTGCTGCGTGAATGACGGTGGCGTATCGACCATGACGTAGTCGCTGCCGCGCCGCAGGCGGTCGATGCTCTGCTGGACGGCGCTCACGGTGACAAGCTCGGCGCGCTCAGGTGCGTTGGAGCCGACGCATACCTGTACGCCGCTGCGATCCTGCGCGATGAACGTCGCGAACGTGGCGTCGTCGAGCTGGTCCGGCTGCGTTCCGGCGAGATCGGCGAGCGTGTGTTGCGGTTTGAGGTTGAGGTGCGAAGCGACGTTGCCGAACTCGAGGCTAAGGTCCAGGACCGCGGTCTTGTACATCCTGGTCTCGGCCAGCGCCACCGCGCTGTTCACCGCGAGCGTCGTCGCGCCCGCTCCACCCTTGCCGCGGATGAAGACCACGACGCGGCCGCGCTTGATGACCTCGCCGGCCGTCGCTTTCATGCGCTTGATGAGGACCTCGATCTTCGCCGTGAGCACTGCCATCTCGATCGGCTTCGCGATGTACTCGTCCGCGCCTTCCGCGTAGCCGGTGAGGATGTCGTCGGCCTGCTTGCGCGCCGACAGCATGACGATCGGAACGCGCGCGGTCCGGTGATCGGCGCGCAATCGTCGCGTGAGCTCGAAGCCGTTCATGTTCGGCATGTTCACGTCGGTGACGATCAGGTCAGGCATCCTCGAGCGGATCTGGCGCAACGCCTCGATGCCATCGGACGCGACGGCGACTTCGTAGCCGCGGCGCAGGAGTGACGTCTCGAGGAGCTTGCGGATCTGCTCCTCGTCGTCGACGAGGAGGATGTGGTCGGCGCTCAAACGCTGCGGTCCGGCATCGGCGCGCTCAAGCCTCCACCCGCTCGCCCGCGCCTGCAAGCGGCAGCACGACGTGGAACACCGAGCCGCGGCCCAGCTCGCTCTCGGCCCAGACCTTGCCCCCGTGGAGCTGGACGATCTGTCGGACGATGGGAAGCCCGAGACCCGTGCCGGGGATGTCCTTCGTAGCCTGCGAGTCGACGCGCGAATAGCGCTCGAAGATCGTCTCGAGCGCCTCCGCCGGGATGCCCAGACCCTCGTCGCGGACGTCGAGCCGGAGCGCGTCGCCCTCGGCGCGGGTCGTCACCGTGATCCGTCCGCCCGTCGGCGAGTACTTGACCGCGTTGTTCAACAGGTTGGACGTGACCTGAGTGAGCCGGTCGGGGTCGGCCTTGATCCGCGGCAGATCGGGCTGGAGGTCGACCGTCAGCGTGTGGTTGGGCGCGTTGGGACGCACGCGACCGACGGCCTCGTCGACGACGGCGTTCAGATCCATTTGCTCGGTGTGGATGGTCATGCGGCCAGACTCCATACGGTCGAGGTCGAGCATCTCGTCGATCATCCGGTTCAGGCGCTGGGCGTCCTTGTTGATGTCGCCCGCGTATTCGCGCATCTCGTCGAGCCCGAGCTCCTCGTCGCGCATCATCTCGCTGAAGCCCTGGATCCCCGTGAGCGGCGTTCTGAACTCGTGGCTGACGATCGAAACGAACTCGCTCTTCGCGCGGTTCAGGCGCTCGAGCTGTTCGACGGCCTGGCGCTGGCGGGCGAAGGCCTCCACCGTCGTGATCGCGGCGGCGGCCTGGTCGGCGAAGAGCGCGAGCATCCGGGCATCGTCCTCGGTGTACACGACGGTCGGCTCGTAGGAGCGGATGCCGAGGGCGCCGAGCACGCGGCCGCTGCGCAGCAACGGAACGGCGAGGCAGGCTCGGAGCCCGGTCTCCTGGCCGACCGACGTGCGTCCCTCCCAGGTCTGGTAGTCCTTGATGATGAGCGGCTCGCGGCTGGCGAACACGCGGCCGACGACGCCCTCGCCTGGGCGAAGCGCGGCGTCGTCCGGCATGCGACCAGCGGCGTCGAAGTTCTCCGCGAGTCGGAGAAGGCCGGCCTCGTCGTCCCA
>JALYLT010000262.1 GCA_030774095.1 Chloroflexota bacterium | reverse complement strand
AATGGCTACGCGAACACTTACTACTCCGCGGCCGCGCTCGCCGCGTCACAGAGCTGGTCCGCGTGGTTCTTCGGCTCGTTCGACGCGGGGAATTTCATCACCGTCGACAAGCCACCGCTGTCGACGATGCTCATGGGCCTTTCGGTCCGGCTCTTCGGCCTGAGCTCCCTCAGCATCCTTCTGCCGGAGGCGCTCGCGGGCGTCGCGACGGTCGTCGTGCTCTTCCAGACGGTGCGACGCTCGTTCGGACCGGTCGCGGCCGCGATCGCGGGGCTCGTGATGGCGCTGACCCCGGTGGCCGTGCTCATGTTCCGCTTCAACAATCCCGACGCGCTGCTGACGCTCGTGCTCGTGTGTGCAGCGGCGGCCGTCGTGCGCGGTCTCGAGAGCGGAAGCATCCGCTGGGCGCTGGTTGCGAGCGTACTCATCGGTATCGGCTTCCTCACCAAGTACCTGCAGGCGTATCTCGTGCTGCCGGCGTTCGCGCTGGTGTGGCTCGTCGAGGCGCCTGGTTCGCTACGGCGGCGCATCGCCGGACTCTTCGCGGCAGCGCTCGCCGTGATCGCCGCGAGCGGATGGTGGGTGCTGATCGTCGATGCGATGCCCGAAGCGCTGCGGCCGTACATCGGAGGCAGCACCGACAACTCGGCCCTCGACCTGATCCTCGGATACGACGGCCTCTCGCGCATCTTCGGGTTCCTCGGCCGGCGCGGCGGCGGGATCGGCACCGATGGCGGAGGTCCGGTCGGTGGTGCCGGCGGCGCTGGCTTTGGCGGGACGCCCGGCGTGCTGCGGCTCTTCAACAGCGAGTTCGTCGGCCAGATCAGCTGGCTCATCCCGTTCGCGCTCATCGCGCTCGCGGTCGGCCTGCTGCTGCACGCCCGCGCGAAGCGCGGCGACGCGGCACGCGCGGGCTACCTGCTGTGGGGCAGCTGGTTCGTGGTGACGGCGGGCGTATTCAGCTTCATGTCCGGGATCATCCATCCCTATTACACCGTCGCGCTCGCCCCTGCGATCGCGGCGCTCGTCGGCGCCGGGACCGTGGACCTCTGGCGCCTGCGCTCTCGTTCGGTCCTCGGCGGCATCGGGCTCGCCGGCGCGATCGTCGTGACCGCGGCGTGGGGTGCGCACCTCCTCGCGACGACGCCGACGTTCGCGGCGGGTCTCGGTCCGGCCGCGCTCGTCGCCGCGGGCATCGCGGCGGCGGTCCTCATCCTCCCCGCCAAGCTCTCTCTCGGCCCGCTTCCGCTCATGGCCGCGACCCTCGGTGTCGCTGCCGTTCTCGCGGGCCCGGCGGCGTATGCGCTCGATACGGTCGGCTCGGCCAACACCGGCGCGATCCCGAGCGCAGGACCGACGGTCTCGGCCGGCGGAGGTCGTGGCGGCGCGTTCGGCCCGGACGGCGGCGGCGGTCCCCAGTTCGGCGGCGGACCGGGGCAGACGACCACCGCATCCGCGGCGCTCGTCGACTACCTGGTCGCGAACAAGGGCGACGCGACGTGGATCGTCGCCGTCAGCGGATCGCAGGAAGCGGGCTCGCTCGAGCTCGCGTCCGGTGAACCGGTGATGGCCATGGGCGGCTTCTCCGGATCCGATCCCGCGCCAACTCTCGCGCAGCTGCAGGAGTACGTGCGCAGCGGCAAGCTGCGGTACGTCCTCCTCGGCGGCGGCGGACGCGGTGGCGGACCCGGTGGCGGCGGCTCGAGCACGGTCGCGAGCTGGGTCGCGGCGAACGGGACCGTCGTGAGCATCGGCGGATCCTCGGGAACGCTCTACGACCTCGGCGCGAAATAAGTCTCAGGCCACCGCGAACACCCGCGACCGCGGGCGTCAGAGCACCGGTCAGTTCTCGAAGACGATGCTCCTCTTGATCTCGTAGCCGCTCCGGAGGCAGTCGCGCTCCGAGCGAAGGGTGTTGGCAACGTAGTCCCGCGGAACGATGACGTAGTTGAACTGCCAGATCGGGCTGTACTTCTTCATCCCCGGCACCGAGTCATAGATGTTGAACTGACCGGGCACGCGTTTCGGCTCTTTGCCGCCGGAGAGGCTGCCCTTCGGCGTGAGCTTGACCGCGTAGACGATCTGGTATTCCTGCGCGACCTTCACCTTCTTCGGGTCGACCTCGACCTCGCCCTGCTCGGTCGCGAACAGGATGCGTCCATCGAACCACACGCGTTCGATCTTGTAGCCATATGGGTTGTTGTACAGAAGATCCTCGACACGGCGTGCCTTGTTCGCTCGCGGTTTCGCGCGCACGCGCCCGTGCCGGATCTCCCAGACGCCCTCGAGCTTCTGTGTAACGGCACGTTTCGCCACGGGCCGAGACTAACGCAGCTGCGTCTTTGCTTGACCGCTCGATATGCCGGGACTAGCCTGACGCCGCCTTCCGCAGCTGGGGAGCTTCAAGGGGGCGCCGATGACCTTGGGTCTGCTGCGCGCGCACGGTCCACCCTAGCGCCGAGTTTGTATGCCGCTGCGCACGATGTGGGGAGGTGTCACGTGAGCAAGATCACGATCACGGTCAATCGCACCGAGCAGGTCATGGAGATCGAGCCGTCGCTGCTGCTGGTCGAGTTGCTGCGCGAAAAGCTCAGGCTCACCGGAACGCACGTCGGATGTGACACGAGCCAGTGCGGAGCGTGCACCGTCCTCATTGACGGCAGCGCGGTGAAATCGTGCACCGTCCTCGCGGTCCAGACGGACGGAGCCGAGATCGTCACCGTCGAAGGGCTTGCGAAGGATGGCGAGCTGCATCCGATCCAGCGTGCGTTCAGCGCCGAGCACGCGCTGCAGTGCGGTTTCTGCACGCCTGGACTGATGATCACCGCGGTCGACCTCCTATCGCGCAACGCCGCACCGACGGATGCGGAGATCCGCCACGCGATCAAGGGGAATCTTTGCCGCTGCACCGGGTACCACAACATCGTGAACGCGGTCCGCTCCGCCGCGACCCAGATGCGCGGCGCGTCGACACCGATGAAGACGCCCGCTGAGGTGAAGAGATGACCGCCGCCGCCCCGACCACCTACATCGGCACCCGCACGCCTCGCAAGGAAGATCCCAAGCTCATCACTGGCCGCGGCATCTTCACCGACGACGTCACCTTGCCCGGGACGGTCTATGTCTCACTCGTGCGCAGCCCGCATGCCCACGCGCGCATCCGGCGCATCGATGCGGCCGCAGCGCGCAAGGAGCCGGGCGTCGTCGGCGTCGTGACCGGCAAGGATGCGGAGGCGACGGGTGTGCTTCCCGTTTTCATCACAGTTCCCGGCATGAGTGGCTCCAAGCACATGCCACTCGCGACCGACAAGGCGCGCTACGCGGGGGACGCGATCGCAGCCGTGGTCGCCGACACGCGTCAGGCCGCAAAGCGGGCGGCCGACATGGTCACGGTCGACTACGAACCATTACCGGTCATCGTCGACGCGACGAAGGCGCTTGAGCCGGGCGCGCCGATCCTCCACGAGGAGCTGGGGACGAATCTCGTCTTCACGTATCCCGTGAAGGGCGGTGACATCGACAAGGCGTTCCGTGACGCCGAGGCGACGGTCAAGCTTCGCATCGTCAACCAGCGCCTCATCCCGAACGCGATGGAGCCGCGCTCGGTCGTCGCGAAGTTCGAGGCCGGAGAGCTCACGGTGTGGACGAGCACTCAGATCCCGCACTTCGTGCAGCTCATCCTCTCGGTCAACCTTGGCCTCTCGCAGAACAAAGTGCGCGTGATCGCGCCGGAGGTCGGCGGCGGGTTCGGAAGCAAGCTGCAGGTGTA
>JALYLT010000261.1 GCA_030774095.1 Chloroflexota bacterium | reverse complement strand
CGACCAGTCCGCCTAAACCAAGCGCGACGCCGTACGGGATCGAGGCTTTCATGATCCCTGCGAGCGTGTTCGGCGCAGCGCCTGCGATCGGGCGGGCGAGCTTTCGCCGCAAGATGAATCCGACGGCAAGGACGCCGCCGATGAGAGCACCGTAGACCGCCGCAAAGAGAAGGAAGTTGATGCCGCGCAGCGCGCCGATGGCCATGAGGAGTTTGGCGTCGCCAGCCTTGAGTCCGCCCGCGGCGTAGAAGGGATAGGCGATCGCGAAGGCGAGGATGAGCGCCGCGACGTGGTCGACCAACCCGCCCGTGAAGAGACCGCCGGGCACGCCTTCAAGCGCGCCGAACACGAGCCCCGCGAGCATCGCCGGGTAGGTGAACACGTTCGGGATACGCAGGAAGCGGAAGTCGGTGTACATGACGGCAAGTAGCAGCACCGTCAGCACGACGTTCTCGACGGCTCTCAGAGCCTCGAAGCTTCCTGTCAAAAGCGCTCCACCCTCCGGAGATGATGAGCGGCGCCGATACCGGCGCCGCTCATACCGTACACGCGGGGAAAGCTAGGTGAGGTTGTTGCCGATGTTGCTGAAGATGTTCTGGATCTGGCCTCGCAGGAAGACCATCGCGACGATGACGGCGATGGCGATGACTGCGATGATGAGCGCGTACTCGACGAGGCCCTGGCCTTCGTCTTCACGAATGAATGTCAGCATGTGACTCCCCCCTTTCTCGTTGTGCGTGGCGTGAGTGTGCCTGCCCGGCCGTCCAGCCAGCCAGTAGGAAGGTCGTACTAGGAGCCTTTTGCGGGCGAATCTAGACTGCGGCCCGAGTAGGGAGGTCCATGTTTATGGCTGCTGACGCGACGGCCGTCGCGATGACCACGAACAAGGCGGGCTTTTGGGTCCGAACATTTGCGTACCTCATCGATGGGATCGGTGTCGGGATCGTTTCCGGGATCCTCGGCTCGATCGTCGGCGACGGTCCGACCGGCACGACATCGAACGGCCTGAGCTTTCTCATCGGTCTCGCGTACTTCTGTTACTTCTGGTCGGCGCAGGGCGGCGGGCAGACGCTCGGCATGCGCGTGCTCAACTTGAAGGTAGTGCGCACCGACGGGTCCGCGCTCACGCTCACGCAGGCGCTCATCCGCTACGTCGGGCTCTTCGTGTCGTTCGTTTGTCTGGCCATCGGCGTGATCTGGGTCGCATTCGACGCGGACAAGCAGGGCTGGCACGACAAGATCGCGGGCACGTATGTCGTCCGGACCTAACCACCCTTAGACCTGCTCGCACGAGGTCGCGACGCGGACGTGTACGCGCTCGATGCGCGCACCGTCCTGCGTCGTTACCGCCACCGTGACGTTCCCGCGAACGAGCTTGCGGTCATGCGTCATGTACGCGAGCACGGCTACCCCGCACCCGAGATCGTGAGCGTCGACGGCGCGGATCTCGTCCTCGAGCGCGCGACCGGGTCAACGATGCGCGTCGACCTCGCGCGGCGGCCGTGGACGCTTCTCCGCCACGCGCGGCTCCTCGCCGATCTCCATTTGCGACTGCACCAGATCCCCGCACCGGAGTGGCTCCCGGCTATCGGACCGGGGGGCGCTGTCCTCCACCTCGACCTTCATCCGGAGAACGTGATGCTCCACGGGAAGGGCGCCCTGGTGATCGACTGGGCGAACGCCCGCGCCGGCCACTGGGCGGACGACGTCGCGCAGACCGTCGTCATCCTCGCGGCCGCGGACATGGGTCGGCCGACGAAGCTCGCGATACGCGCGTTCCTTCGCGCGTATCTCGCCGGCTTCGATCGCGCCGCGGTGCGGGAGCACCTGCCCGCGGCGATCGCGCGCCGGATGGCGGACCCGAACATGACCGCCCGCGAGCGCGAGCTCATCCCACTGGTCCGCGTCTAGTTATCGCAGGGGGAGAACCCCCTGCAACCCCCTGGTCAATCGCAGGGGGAGAACCCCCTGCAACCCCCCTCGAATGCGGCTGCGGTTCAGATCTCCTGGGAGCGCAGCAGGTTGAGATCCGCGTCGTATTCGAACTTCGCGGTGAAGGTCGAGCCGTCCTGGAGGAGGCGCGGGAAGAAGATCGCGTCCGCCGGAGGGATCGGCAGCTTCGTGACTTCGTCGACCGGCACCCAGCGGAACTCACCAACGTCAGGCGCGGGAGCAAACGTCCCGGCGAAGTCCCACGCCACGAAGATGAAGGTGAGCCACTGGTAGTCGGCACGGGGCGACGTCTCGGTCATCACCGCGCGCAGCACCGGTCGTTCGATCGCAAGCCCCGTCTCTTCCCGCATCTCGCGCACCGCGCACTCGGCGGGCGATTCGCCGGGCTCGATCTTCCCACCTGGCGCGACCCACAGGCCACGATTCGGCTCCTTCGTCCGCCGCACGAGAAGGACGTGGTCGTCGCGCAGCGCGTAAACCAGCGTCGCGAGCTTCAGCTGCGGACGCGGCCGGACGTTGCGCGGGCGGCTCGGGAGCCACCGCGGGACGTGCTCGACGTACGCCTCATACGCCGGGCCGAAGCGTTGCTGCAGGGTCGGCTCCTCATACAGCACGACGAAGAAGTTGAAGAAGATCCACGCGACCGCAGCCCAGGCGAGAAGCACGAACGATCCGTAGAACAGCGCCTCGCCGACGAGGATCGTCGTCACCGCCACATACATCGGGTTGCGCATCCACCCGTACAGGCGCCCGGTGACAAGACGGTGCGGCGGATCGTACGGGGCAGGCGTGCCTTCGCCTTCCACGATGAAACCGGCGAAGCACCAGGCAAGGACCGCGATCCCGAAGACCATCGGCACGAGACCGAGGAGACGCAGCAACCCGCCCTCGCCTTCGGTGCCCGTCGCGTTCAGGATCATCGCGGGGATCAGGACGAGGATCGTCGCCGGCACCAGCGCGCCGAAGAGAAGCGTACGAAGGAAGCGACCGCGCACTCACCTGGAGAGTAGCGACAGCAGGGGCGGTCCAAGGAACACGAGAAGCAGCGCCGGCAGGATGGTGAGTGACAGCGGGAACAGCATGAGCACCGGCAGGCGGCGCGCATCAGCTTCGGCTCGACGGCGTTCGGTCGTCCGCAGCGCGTCGGCCTGTATGACCAGCAGCTGGGCGAGCGGAGCGCCGAAGCGTGTCGCGGCGACCACGAGCGCGGCGACGCGCGCGTCATCACCACCGGAACCGAATCCGCGCAGCGCGTCGGGAAGCGAGCGGCCAAGTGCGAGGTCGGCGAGAAGCCTTCGTGCGTCGGACATACGGCCAAAACGCGGCGCGCGTTCAACAAGCGCGGCGAGTGCGCGTTCGAACGTGAGACCCGCCTCCAGACCAACCACGACCGCGTCGAGGAACGTCGCGAGATCGGGCGGCGGCAACGTCGCGCGCACGATGCGCCAGAGCCACAGCGTGCCGACGACCTCGAGCACGACCGCGACGCCGAGGAGGCTGCGGCCCTCTCCGAGAAAGATTGCCGCGTAGTCCGGGGTGGCGAGCGCGAAGAAGAGCGCGCCGAGAGGCGCGAGAGCCACGAGCACGATCGCCGAGACCCGTCCCTGAGCGGTCAGCGCCGCGCGCTCGTCCTCGAGCGCGAGCCTCCCGCGCATGAGCGCGGCGACGCGAGCGAGACTGCCTCCGACACGTCCACCGCTGCGCGCGAATGCGATGAGCACGACCGCGAGCGGCGCAACATCCTCATCAGGCACGGTGCCCGCGTACGCGGCGAGCGCCTCGCCGACCGGCGCGCCCAGCACCAGCGCCGAGGCGGCG
>JALYLT010000260.1 GCA_030774095.1 Chloroflexota bacterium | reverse complement strand
TACTGGAAGCGAGTCGCGACACCGAAGTTCCCGCCGCCTCCACGTATCGCCCAGAACAGGTCGGGATGCGACTCGGCGTCCACGTGGCGGAGTTGACCGTCCGCGGTCACGACGTCGGCGGCGAGGAGATCGTCGATCGTGAGGCCGTGCTTGCGCACGAGGTAGCCGATGCCGCCGCCGAGCGTGATCCCGCCGATGCCGACCGAGCCGGTGTCGCCGAATCCGATCGCGAGTCCGTGCGCGTCGGCCGCGGTGGTGAACTCGACCGCCGTCAGGCCCGTTTCGGCCGACGCGGTGCGTCGATCCGCATCGATCTTCAGCGCTCGCATGTCCGCGAGATCGAGCACGATCCCGCCGTCGCAAACACTGTGCGCCGCGCCGCTGTGGCCGCCGCTGCGGACCGCGAGGGCCAAGCCGGTATCGCGCGCGAGCGCGATCACGCGGGCGACGTCGTCCGCGTTCG
The DNA here is from genome assembly GCA_030774095.1 of Chloroflexota bacterium. Taxonomy (GTDB): domain Bacteria; phylum Chloroflexota; class Limnocylindria; order P2-11E; family P2-11E; genus CF-39. The sequence continues at coordinate 3,330 of JALYLT010000260.1, read as the reverse complement.
CGACACGGACGATCACCGCGGGCCGCCGGTCGACCCCGCCGAGGAACACGGTGCGCGCCTTGTCGTACTCGGCGTCATGCGGCCGGATCACCCGACCGGCGACTTCACGGAGCTGCGGGAAGGTTTCGTTGCTCATCGCAGCGTCGCAACGTGCTTCGCGAAGTTATCGAGGATCTGGCCCCAGCCCGCTTCCTCCCGCTCTTCGCTCTCCGACATCTCGAGGGTCAACGTCAGCTTGGTCTTGCCACCGACGTCATCGAACGTCGTAGTCATCACGCGCCCGTCAGCAATGACCTGCACGATCCGTGCTGGTTTGTCGACCTCCCGGTACGTGCCCTCGAAGACAAAGCCTTCCTCACTGTGGTCGGCCGGGCGCATGCCGATGCGGAACTTACCCCCGGGGCGGATATCCGTCTCCGCGAACGGCGACTCCCAGTCCTTCGCGAAACTCCACTTCACGATGTGCGCCGGATCCGTGTAGGCCCTCCACACGAGCTCGCGCGGCGCGTCGAATACGCGCGTGAGCGACAGGGTCCGCCCCGAAACGCTGACCGTGGTGTCAGGACCTCTGCCGTCCAGTAGCGCGGTGAGCTTGTCGAGGCTCTGTCGCAGACCCTCGCTGGCGCCGATCTTCACCAGCGCCTCGTAATCGCCGACGCTGTCGGCGGTCTGATGGATGGAAAGCTTGGTCTTTCGGCCTTCGTCTTCGAACACGACCGTCATGAGCATCTTCATTGGCGGAGCGCCTTCCTCGCCCGACGCCTCGAACGTGAACGCGAGGAGCTCGTTCGCGACGACCTCCTGGTAGACGCCCTTGCCCGGGAACACCTTCTCGTAGAAGTCCGGCCCGAGCGCGGGGTCGGCGCCCTTCATGTCGACGCGGAGCGATCCGCCCGGCCGCACGTCGAGCTCGCAGGCTGCGGTGAAGCCGTCCGGCGGGAACCACCGCGCGAACTGCTTTGGATCGGTCCAGGCCTTGAACACCATCTCGCGCGGCGCGTCAAACACGCGGGTGGTGCTGAGAGTGCGATCCGCCGGCGGGGCGGCGAGCTCATTTTCTTTGGTCATTCTTCTTGTCCTTCCTTTGCAGTTCGCGCAGATGTTCGTCCAGACGATCGAAGCTCTGCTCCCAGAACACGCGATAACGTTCTACCCAGTCGGCGGCCTCCTCGAGGCGCTGTGCCCTGAGCCGGCACGGCCGCCACTGCGCGTCGCGGCTGCGCGTGATCAGGCCGGCGTGCTCGAGCACCTTGAGGTGCTTGGAGATGGCGGGAAGCGTCATGTCGAATGGCTTCGCCAGCTCCGTCACGGATGCCTCGCCCTTTGTGAGTCGGGCGAGGATCGCCCGCCGAGTCGGATCGGCGAGGGCCCCGAACGTGATGCTCAGGTGGTCGGCGGGCATTTGACCTACTACACCATCCGGTTAATTAACTACATGGTGTAGTACCACCGATCCTGCGCGCCCGTCAAATGGACGGCCGCGTACAAGCGAGCGTTAGCCTGAGTTACGGGTGGCTCGCCGAAGGACGCGACCATACCTGCTCGCAGCGGCGCTGGCGGCGCTCGTCGCGGGCTGCTCCTCGCCTCCGACGGAACCCGGTACGAGCACTGATGTGAACGCGTCCTCGCCGCGCGCCGTCCCGGCGACGCCGGCGATCACACCGCTGCCGCTGAGCGTCACCGACGTGAAGTACGGCCTGCTGTCGGTCCGCACCGCACCCGGCGTTCGTTGCAACGCGTTCCTGCAGATCGGGGGCGGCTACTACGGTGACATTCCCCCGGGTTCGCTCCCGGAGCAGAGCGCCGGCCCCGATGGCCTCATCAGCTGGACCTATGCGACGCCGCGCGTCCCGTCCGGTACGGGCACCTACACCGCGAGCTGCCAGAGCGCGACGGCGACCGAGACCAAGACCGGAGCGTTCACGATCCCGACACGTCCCATCAGTCCCGCTTCGTTCACCGTGCGGATCACGACGGACACGCCACCGCACGAGACGTTCGATCCGGATCCATCGCTGGTGCCCCTGCGTGACGCGTCCGCAGCGAGGATGGCCGCGACCCTCGCGCCGGAGTGGAAGACCGCGACGCGCGGGCTCGGATCGCTCGAGGTCGTCGGCGGGTCGGCGGACATCACCATCTTCGTGGTCGCGTCGCGGGACACGTCGCACTGGGTCAAGTCCTCGGACGAATCCGAGCAGATCGTCGTGTTCGTTTCGGGCGAGATCGGCCCCCGCAATGTCGAGAACAACGTCGCCGTCGCTCTACACGAGCTCGGCCATATCTGGTGCTGCCGCGGGCCGGATACCAGCGACGGACACTGGCTCACGAAGCAGACAAGTCCCGGTCTCTACGGCGTCGATAAGTACGGCCTCATGACCGACCCGGTCACGTGCGTGAGCTTCGGCGCAGTGCTCAGCTGTCCCAATCGCTTCAGCGACCGCGAGATGGTCGCCCTTGGGTTCACGACCTTTCCGCCGCCCGCGCCGGATCCGTGCATCACGCAGGGGCTGTCGCTCCGATCGCAGATCAACACGATCGACGCGCAGCTCGCGACTCTCGGTGCGGAGATCCGCGCGATCGAGGCGCGCTACCCGGGTGGAATCCCGACGTCCATCTACAGCAGCTACCTCGCGATGGTCTCGCAATACAACACGCTCGTCAGCCGCGAGAACGCTCTCGTCGGGCAGCTGAACGCGCTGCCCTGCGACTCGTCCTAGGGGAGTGCGGTCGCGGGAACGTGCTTCAGCACGAGCGCTCTGAGCTCGCTCGGACTGAACGGCTTCTTGAGAACCGCAACGGCACGGACGGTGCCCTGAGCGACATCGCGTACGCGCGCGAGCGAGGCGCTGACGAACATGACCGGGATCTCCGCGAGGTCCGGCGTGGCGCCCATGCGCTGGGCCATAGAGATGCCGTCGAGCTTCGGCATGGCCAGATCCGTGATCACCAACGCCGGCCGGAGCGAGGCGATGAGCGCGAGCCCCGCTCCGCCGTCCACGGCGATCTGGAGCTCGTGGCCGGTCGACGCCAGCGAGGCGCGGACCAGGCGCTGGATGGAGGGATCGTCTTCGCAGATCACGATGACGGCCATCAGGCCGGTAGCTCGTTCGAAGCTGTCGCCGGAAGAACGACGTGGAACACCGAGCCGGAGTCGGGCGAGCTCTCGCACCACACCCGGCCGCGGTGCAGCTCTACCAGACCACGCACGATGGGCAGCCCAAGACCGGTGCCGGTGATGAGGCCAACGTCGGCCGTCGGCACGCGGTAATACCTCTCGAATATCCGCTCGACCGAGTCGGCCGGGATGCCGGGGCCCTGGTCGCTCACACG
>JALYLT010000259.1 GCA_030774095.1 Chloroflexota bacterium | reverse complement strand
CGCCGAGGCTCCCGCGCCCGCTCTTCCTCCAGAGCCAACACCAACGCTTCTCGAAGAGGTCGTCGATGTCCCCAGTGCAGCATCGCAACAGGTCGTAGGTGCACTCCTCCTCACACTGACCACGCCCCCGGCCACGTTCACCGTCGCAAAGGCGGCGGCGACCATCGGTCGCGGCCAGGAGAACACGATCCGGTTGGACGACCTTTCGGTCTCGCGCCGGCACGCGCGAATCGCCTACAAGCAAGGCGGCTACTGGCTGAGCGACACCGGGAGCATGGGGGGCACGTGGGTCGACGGAACGAGACTCAGCGCGCCGTGTCGGATCGCGCCGGGCCAGGTCATCGACATCGGGTTATGTCGACTGACGGTCAGCTTCGCGGCCGGCGCCGCGCAGGTCCGGCCCCGGCGCTGACGCTCAGGCGCGCGGGTGCGGTCCCGGTCCGAGGCCGAGCAGGCCATGTGTCACACCCATGCAGCGCTTGGTGATGACCGTCAGGCCGGCGTCCGCCGCCGCGGCCGTCGCCTCGTCGCTGTCCGTACCCGCTTGGAACCACAGGACCTTCGCGCCGATGGCGATCGCATCCCGCGCCACCGCCACGGCCTCGTCCGGCGGGCGGAACACGTCCACGACATCGACCGGCACGTCGACCTCAGGCAGTGACGGAAACGCGCGCTCACCGAGGATCTCGCCGCCGCGCGGATTCACCGGGACGATGCGGTAGCCCTGCGACTGGAGGTAGCGGGGGATGTCGTGCCCGGGCTTGCCGACGGCGTTCGAAGCGCCGACCACCGCGATCGTCTTCGGCTTCGCAAAGATGCGCAGCAGCTCCTCGTGCGTAGGCTGCGTCACACGAGAATGCGCCATGAGTAAACGTTAATGGAGAGCGCGCTTCGCGAACGGCTGAACGATCGCTACGATCTCGGCCGCAAGATCGCGCGCGAGCCAGAGCTCGCGTCGATCCTCGAGGAATTCATCGGCCGTCTCGAGCGCGCGTTCGGATCGCTCGACGGCGTTCGAGGAAAGCGGATCCTCGACATCGCCTCCGGTTCGAATTCGAGCCGGTCGCCGGCGACGGGCAAACGCACCGCTCTGTTCGAGCCCTGGTTCGCTCGCCTGTTGCTCGAGCTCGGCGCGGAGCCTGTCGGGCTCGACGGCGGCGATCTCGACGGCGAGCAGTTCGAACATCACCGCGTCGACCTTGGTCGCGCCGGCGCGCTCGACTTCCTGCCGTCCGCGTCATTCGATGGCGTGCAGGACAGCCGGCTTTTCGGATCGCCGGAATTTCGGAAGGCGTATCCGCGGCGGCGCGATCACGAGCGCGTGAAGGCCGAGATCGCGCGTCAAGAACGGCGCGTGCTCAAGCCGGACGGTGTCGTGATCCATAGCGACATTCCGTCCTCCAGGTCCCTCCCCCAAACGGAGTAGTACCCCGGTACGCCGTACGAACAGCGCCCATTTGGGGCTAATCGCGAACGGCCACATCCGTTATCCACGCAGCACACAGGAGGACAAAAGGGATGTTTGGCACCAAGGCACGGCGTGGAATGGCCGTAAGCGCACTCGTCATTTCTCTTTCCGCAACGACGCTGGTGGGTAATGCGGCGGCTTCGCCGTCCGCGCCAGAGACACAGGGTTGCAGCGTTCTCGCGCAGGAGCGCAATGAAAGCGTTCATCGTCTGCACGAGGCGTGGCAGGACTTCAGCGCGCAGCTCCGGGACCTCTCGCGCGAAACGCGCGAGCTCACCCGTGAGTCGCGCCGGTCCGGCTCAGCGACGACGTTGATCGTCGACGCGCGTTCGGATGTCACCGAGGCCCGCGCGCAGCTGAGCGCGATCTGGACCACTGCGCATGCCGACCTTCAGGACAAGGTCGAGCTCGGCACGGTCTGCAAAGACCCCGTGGTGACCGAGAGCGAAGACCCGCACATGACGCTCGCCGCGCTCGTCGACGACGAGGACGGCACCGTGACCGTCTCGGTCCAGTTCAACGAGAAGGTCACCTGCGGCACCGACTGCAAGTCGCTCTTCAAGTACACGGCGAACGACGACGCGGCAGCGACCGACGTCACCGCCGACACGTTCGAGCTCAGCGAAGACGGCACGATGGCCAAGCTGACGTTCAAGCTCGAAGAGGACGTCGACGTCGACGCATCGACCGACGAGCTCACGTTCACTTCAGGTTCGCTGAAGGACGCCGATGGCCACGCGATGGCGAACGAGACCGAGGCGACCGTTGAGCTGTCGCTTCAGACCAACGACCTCGTCGCGAAGTACCGCGACATCGTCGACCAGGCGATCAAGGACATGCAAGCGGTCATGGACCCGCTGAACTCTGCCGTGGAGGAGATGCTCGCAGCCGCCGCGACCGCGGAGACCACCGATGACACCGCGGTCATCGAGAAGCACGGCAAAGCCCAGGCCGACCGCGAGGCCAAGGCCGGCAAGCCGGATGGTGCCGGCAAGCCCGATGGCGCTGGCAAGCCAGCGGACAAGGGTGGCAAGGGACGCGCTCCGCGCGGGTAACCTGCCTCATCAATCGAGCTGATCGCCAGCCCGCGGGGACCACCCGCGGGCTGGCTCGTTGTTGACTTCAAGTGGGACCATGAGCGCCATATGGCTCAAGCGATTTGGACCGGCAGCATCAGCTTCGGCCTCGTGAACATTCCGGTGCGGCTCTATCCCGCGACGCAGCCCAAGGACGTTCGGTTCCACCTCTATGACCGCCGCACCGGCAAACGTGTCCGCTACGAGCGCGTGACACGAGCCGAGGAGGCGCCGACGTTCGCCCCCGATCCCGATCTCTCCATGCCGCCGGAGTCCCGGACCGAAGTGCGGGCGGCGCGTGCGTCCGCGTCGGAAGGGCTCCGCGAGTCGGACTTCCGCGAGCGAGCCGTTGACGCTGATGATCTGGTGAGGGGAGTCGAGCTCCCGGAGGGCGACCTCGTAACGGTGACCGAGGACGAATTCGTCTCGCTCGCGCCCGAGCGAAGCCGAACGATCGAGCTCGAGGAATTCGTGGACCTGGCCGAGATCGACCCCGTCTTCTACGAGAAGAGCTACCACGTCGCGCCGGCCCGCAGGATGGGCGCCGAGAAGCCGTACGTCCTGCTGCTCCGGGCCTTGCAGGAAGCTCGCATGGTCGGGATCGGCCGTTTCGTCCTTCGGACCAAGCCGCACCTCGTCGCGATCCGCCCGCTGGAGCAAACGCTCGCGCTCGAGACGCTCTTCTTCGGCGATGAAGTGCGAAGTCCCGAGGAGTTCGTCGTGCGCCCTGCTGACGTCTCGGTCTCAGACCGCGAGGTGAAGACCGCCCGGCAGCTCATCAGCGCGATGGCCACCGAATGGTCGCCGTCGAGTCACGCCGACGCCTACCGTGAAGAGCTCCTGTCGCTACTCAGGAGCAAGTCGCCGGCGACGCCAGCGCCGATCACCGAGTCGACCGGCGTGTCGGAGATCGGCGATCTGATGAAAGCGCTCCGAAGCAGTGTCGAGGCCGCCAAGCAGAGGCAAAAGTCGAAGGCGTCCGCTTCGAAACGGGCGGGGTAGACCGGGCTAGGGGACGCGCTCCAACACGATGACCGGGATGACCCGCGTGGTCTTGCTCGGGTAGTCGCGGAAGGGTGCGAAGTTGTCGCCGTGCGCCTGGTACAGACGGTCGCGCTCCGGCCCCTTCGCGATCGGCGTCGCGCGCACTTTGAACTTCTCGGTCCCGACCTCGACCTCGGCCTCGCGATGCTTCACGAGGTTGTGATACCAGCCCGGATGGGTCGGCGCGCCGCCCTTCGAGGCGGCGATCACGTAACGG
>JALYLT010000258.1 GCA_030774095.1 Chloroflexota bacterium | reverse complement strand
CAGTGGGCACCGTCGCCGTACGTCGCGCTCTGGTCGCGGCTTGCGGGTTTCACGCGCGCCGATCTCACCGGCCCGATCGACAAGCGTCTGGTGATCAAGGCAACGCTGATGCGCGCGACGCTCCACCTCGTCAGCGCGAAGGAGTACGCCGCGTACGCGCTGGCGACGCTCGACGGGCGCTTCGCCGCATGGCGACCACCCGGCGGCCCCGATCTCGCCGCGCTCAAGGACATTCACGACAAGGTGTTCAAGTTCGCGGCGAAGCCCCGCACGCGCGACGAAATACGCGAGCACATCGCGCGCGATGCGCCGAAGGACGAGCGGCTGCGCAACTGGTATCTGTGGGCCGCCGTGACCGCGAGCGGGATCATCTGGGAGAAGAGCGGCGCGCGCTGGGAGCACCGGCAGCTCGCGCGTTTTGTCGTGCCACCGGCCCGACTGCGTAAAGCGCCGAAGCCCGAAACCGCTTTCGACCTCGTGGCCCGCCGCTATCTCGGCGCCTTTGGCCCGTCGACCGTTGGCGATCTCGCGAACTGGAGCGGCTGCCGCGTCCCGCCGCTCCGCGCGGCGCTCGGACGCATCAAGGATGTCCGCCGCTTCCGCGACGAGCGCGGCCGCGAGCTCTTCGACCTCGCGGGGGCACCTCGCCCACCGGCCGACACCGTCGCGCCCGCGCGATTCCTCGCACGCTTCGACGCCGCGATCCTCGGCCATGACGCCGCCGAACGGACACGCATCCTGCCCGCGGAGTACAAGAGGCAGGTGATCTTCTCCGCCGAGGTCTGGACCACCTTCCTCGTCGATGGCTTCGTCGCGGGTCGATGGAAGATCGCGGGCACGCCGAAGCAGGCCGTCCTCGAGCTCCTGCCGTTCAAGCGGATCGTGCGGAGCGACAAGGCGGCTCTCGTCGATGAAGGTGAGCGACTGGTGCGCTTCTACTACCCGGAGTCGAAGACGCACGGAGTGAAAGGGTGACCAGGCGCGTTGCGGACGATGCGCCCGTCCTCACGCTGCGCGAGCTGAATCGCGCGGCGCTCGCGCGCCAGATGCTGCTGAAGCGCGAGTCGATGCCGGTGGTCACCGCGATCGAACGCCTCGCCGCGCTCCAGGCGCAGTGGGCGCCGTCGCCATACATCGCGCTCTGGTCCCGGCTCAAGGATTTCGAGCGCGCGAGCCTCTGGAACGCGATCGAGAAGAAGCACACGGTGATCCGCGCACGGCTCATGCGCGGCACGCTGCATCTCGTGAGCGCCCGCGACTTCTACGCGTACGCGGTCGCCACACAGGACCTCCAGCGCGGCGCGTGGAATCGACTGCAGGTCGGCGCAGGCGTCGATCCAAAGGCGGTCGCGAAGCTCGCGGTCGCGTTCGCGCGAGAACCGCGACCGAAAGACGATGTCGTCGCCCACCTCACCGAGCGCCTTGGGTCCTTCGGCGGTCCATATAGGTGGCTCATCTGGCGGTTCGTGAGCGCGCACGCCGATCTCGTGTCAGCTCCGCCTGGTGGGCACTGGGCGTACGGAGGAACGGATGCGCCGTACGTCGCCGCGCGCCACTGGATCGCGGGCGGAGCCCGACCGGCCGAAGAGGACGCAGTTCGGCTCCTCGTCACGAGGTACCTCGCTGCGTTCGGACCCGCCGGCCTCGCGGACATCGCGCAGTTCGCTGGGCAGGTTCCGGCACGCATCCGCCCCGTGCTCGAACAGCTCGCGCCCTCACTCCGGCGGTTCACCGACGAGCAGGGCCGAACGCTGTTCGACCTGCCGCGTGCGCCGCGGCCTGCCGCGGATACGACGGCGCCGGTGCGGTTCCTCCCTCGCTACGACGAGCTGCTCATCGGCTACAAGCATCGCGATCGTGTGATCGCCGCCGAACATCGCGCCGCCGTGTACGCGAAGAACGCGCTGATCGAAGCGGTCTTCCTCGTCGATGGCCTGGCCGCTGGCACGTGGGCCCTCGTGACCACGAGGACCGACGCCGTCGTGAACATCCGTCCGTTCGGCGCGCTCCCGCGCGCCGAGCGCGCCGCGGCGATCGAGGAGGGCGAAGCGCTCGCACGCTTCATGGGGCTGGACGCGAAGACTCACGGCGCAAGGGTCGTCGGGTGAACGTTGCGGTGGTCGAGTGAACATGGCCGTGACGGAGCGCCGCGCCATCCTTCATTGCGATCTGGATGCGTTCTACGCGTCGGTCGAGCAGCGCGATCATCCCGAGTACCGCGGCAAGCCGGTGATCGTCGGCGGCGGACCCGGCGACCGCGGCGTGGTGGCTGCCGCGTCCTACGAGGCGCGCGCGTTCGGCGTGCACTCGGCCATGCCACTTCAGACCGCAGGACGGCTGTGCCCCGATGGCATCTTCGTTCCGGGCGATGGCCAGCGATACGAGGAGGCGTCCGATGCGGTCATGGCGCTCTTCGCCGAGCGGACGCCTCTCGTCGAGCCGATCTCGCTCGACGAGGCGTTCCTCGACGTCACCGCGACCGAGCATCTGTTCGGCGGCGCGGTGAACATCGCGCGCGAGCTGAAACGCGCTGTCCGCGAACAGCTCGGCCTGGTGATCTCGGTCGGGGTCGCGACGAACAAGCTGTGCGCGAAGATCGGATCGGATCTGCGAAAGCCAGATGGGCTCGTCATCGTGCCCGCCGGCGGCGAGGAAGCCTTCCTCGCGCCGCTCGAGCTGGCCCGGCTCTGGGGCGTCGGCCCCAAGACGCGCGAAGTCCTCGAAAGCTGGGGCCTGCGGACCATCGCCGACCTCGCTGCCATGGACGTGGGCGTTCTGGAGGCTCGCCTTGGCGAGCACGGTCGCCACATCTGGGAGCGCGCCCACGGCATCGACGAGGGTGAGGTCGTCGGCGACGGCAGAACGCCGAAGTCCGTCGGGCACTCGCACACGTTCGATCACAACACGCTTGACAGCGCAACGATCGAATCCATGCTGCTCAACCTTTCCGAAGGTGTTGGTCGTCGTTTGCGGGCCCATCAGCTCCGCGGCCGAACGATCACGCTGCAGCTGCGCGTCGCGCCGTTCGAAACGCGCACGCGTCAGCGCACGCTGGCCGAGCCGACGGACGACGATCTCCGGATCTTCGGCACCGCGCGTCAATTGCTACGCGACGCGCTCGCCGAAGATCGCCAGAGCGGTCGGACCAGTCCGGTGCGTTTGGTCGGGGTCACCGCGTCGGGGATCGAGGTCGGACGGCAGCTGGGACTCTTCGACCACGTGCGCACGGCCCGACTCAACGCCGCGCTCGATGCGGTGCGCGAACGGTTCGGCGACAAGTCGCTCGACCGCGCGAGCGCGCGCCTCCGCGAACGGCGTCGCTTCTCGGACCGGAGGACGAAGAAAACGACATGAGATGTCGACGGCATGTGGATAACGTGCTTCGAACCTGTGGATGAACCTGTGGACAAGAACGTGGACGAAAACCCTTGTTGCTTCGTTAGAGGCTGCGGATGATGCGCAGCGTCGCGTGGGGAGGGGACGGGGTGCCAGACGAGAAGATCGCTCAGGTCGCGATCGATTTCATCGCTTTCTGTTTCGAGCGAAAAGGTGCTGATTGGCCGGTCTTGTACGACGAGATGTGCTTCGTGGCCGGCAAGCGGCTGTACCGGGGGCTCGGTTACGACGAGTTAAAGGAGGCGGGTCTGGATTTCACGCTCGCGGGGCTCGCAAGGACCAGCCGATTGACGAATGAAGTGACGAGGCGTTTACGGCAAGGAGCCCTGGCGGCGACCTAGCGACTGACATCGGCCACACCGGCAGAGGCGGCGAGTGAAAGGAAGCGCACTCGCCGCCTCTTTTTTCGTCTCTGTCAGAATGGTGAGGCGCGAGGGGAGCACAAA
>JALYLT010000257.1 GCA_030774095.1 Chloroflexota bacterium | reverse complement strand
CTGGCGATCCCGTTCCTCTTCACGACGACCGTCGCCGTGCGATCGACCGCCGTCGCGCGTGGGGAGATCAACCGATGACTCATGACGATGGCGGGACCGCGGCCTTGACCACGATCGTGATGCTGCCTCTGCTGCTGGTGGTCCTTGTGGGCGTGCTCGAGTTGGGCGCGCTGCGCGCGATCGCCTACCGGGCCGGGGCCGCTGCAGACCTCGCGACCCTCGTCGCGGTCGGTGATCAGGACCAGATCGAGCTAGCCCATTCGGGCAAGCTGCGACTCGCTTCTGACGCAGCTGATACGGCGCGCGACTACTTCGCCCGCAACCTTCTGGCGACGGCGCCCGCCCTGGCCGCGAGCGCGGCCGAGATCGCTGCTTCAGCGGACATTGCGAGCTTCCCGACCGCTCCGAGCTTCGACCCTCGCATGGGCGTCCGCTACGACCGTCCGACGGTGCGCCTCATCGCGTTCGTGCCGGTCAAGACCCCCGGCTTCGCGGCGCTCCTCATGCCCGCCGTTACGACCTTGACCATCCGGTCGACGAGCTCGCCGCGATGAAGAAGTGCACGGCGATACTGCTGACGTCGATCGCCCTCCTGTCGAGCATGTCCGCGAATGCGCGCGAACCGATGGACGACGAGTGGCTTCCCGAACCACCTCCACCGGTTCCCGATCCGGTCGCGCTGGTGGTCCCGCCTGGCCTGTATTACGTGACCGACACCTACGTCGCCGACGTGGTCGCCACGAGCGATGCCACGACGATCTACTCGACGACCACCGTGCACGAATCGACCGGTACGTACGCGCGTGTGATCGATACCGTGGATACGGGAGCGGCCAGCAACTTCGACGGCATGGCGTTCAACGGACGCGGCGCGCTTACGGATGGTCGGTCGCTCGCGGGAACGTACTACGAGAACTTCGTGCTGACAGCAGGCGGCTACGTTCCGGTGAGCATCGTGTTCTTTCAAGACGACTTGGAGACCAAGCACGACGACGTGGCGACCAAGCCAGACGACGTGGAGACCAAGCGACGGCAGGCGGACACGTCCTCGGACGTGGCCATCAGGGTCGTCGGCACATCCGAAGCTGCGGTCACCCGGGTGCAGCCGGGCAGCGTCACCGCGCTCCCGCCTTTGGTCAAGCCGCAGGTCCCGAGCGAGCCCGCCGGCCGTACCCTGCGTGTGGGGATCTCTCTCGCGCCGGACGGCCCGACGCTCGCGTCAGCCGAGGTGCTTCGCGGGCGGCTCGTCCAGTTCTGGCCCCGCGTCTTCGTCAACGACGTCGCCGTGCCGATCCACTCGTGGCGTCTTGTCTCTGCCGAACCCGATCACATCTCCGCTAACACCGGCAGCACGGAGCCGCTCGTCGCGCAGTGGATCCGGATGCCCGCCCCCGGTGTCAGTTGGTCAATGCGGTTCGAGATCTTCTCCGGCACCTCTCCGATGGAACGGCTCGAGGCCCAGATCGCGATCACCGTGCGATCCCCGGCGCTCGTCGATTGATCGCCCGCAGATCGCTCCTCATCCTCGCGCTGATCGCCGGCTGCATCGCGGGAGGGCTGTACTACGTCGGCGCGCAGCGCGTCGCCATGGTCGTCGCCGCTCAGGACGTCTCGGTGATCCGCCCATTGACCAGTCAGGATCTCGAGGTGCGATCGGTACCACCCGACGTGTTGCCGATCGGAGCCGTCTCGAGCGTTGACGATGTGATCGGACGTGTTCCGATCGCGCCGTTGTGGCAGGGACAGCCCCTCGTGTTCCAGGCGCTGGCGGACGACGCCGCTTCGTTCCACACCGGCCTCACTCTTCGGCCCGGCGAACGTGCGCTCGCGATCCCGGTCGTCGCGGTGAGCGCCGTGGGTGGGGCCATCGCGCCAGGGGCGCGGGTGGACGTACTAGCCGTGCCGGTCATCGGTCGTGCGCCGGCAGGTCGCACCGTCGAGCTGCTTGCCGCTAATGCGCTCGTGCTTGACGTGCGCTCGGAGTCAGGTGCTCCATATTTGACGCGCCGGCAGGATTCCGCGATCGCCGCCGTCGACCGGATCGGCAGTGTGATCATCGCGATCTCACCGTCGGACGAGATCCGATTCGCTGACCGTATCGCGACCAGCACTTTCGTCCTCGCTTTCAGCTCGGCGCGTTGACTGTGGCGACGACCCTCCGACTCGAGGCGGTCAAGCGCACCGCGTTCGACTGCGGTCTCGCGCGACTTGGAGGGGGCAGACTCACGCGTGCCACGTTCGACACGTACCTCGAGACCGATCGCGTGGTCGAGGACGTGACCCACGAACTGGCGCTGGCCGGCGTCCGCGTCACGCGCTGCGTGGGAGTCCCAGCGCTGGGGTCTGGCCTACGACCTGCGATCGGGTTCGATCTCGTGCCACTCGGCGAAGGTCTTCAGGCGATCGACATCGTCGAGGTTCGGCCCCTCTCTCTGAGCGATGCGAGTGCGGCGCTCATGCGCCGTCGTCTCCCGTGGTGGGGCGGCTCGCGCCACTCCCGCGAGGCGTGTCGCCGGTTGTTACGAGGCGAGGACGCAGTCCTGGGCTGGCGACGGGTCGTGTGGTGCTCGGTCGCATCGCTGCGGGTGGCCCGGGCGCGCGTCCGGCTGCGGCCGGTCGTGTTCGACAGAGGTGCTGTGCAGGGCGGATCTCTTCAGTGGACGTACGTCAATGACGGTGCGATCGAGCGCTGGGCTTTCGCATGAGTCGCATTCGGGCGTGGCTCGACGCGAGCCCGATCGCCGACCTTGCGATCACGTTCATGCGCGAAGCGACGGGTCGTCCCGATCCCATCGAACCGCTGCGACCGACCCGCCCCGCAGCACTGGCCGCACGCCGTCGGATCGCGTTCTGGTCCCTGGTCGGTGGTGTCGGCGCGAGCACGACGGCGGGCTTGGTCGCACATCGTTCGGCCGCTGGCGGGCGGCCGCCACTCCTCGTCGACCTCGACCGCTGGGCACCGTCGCTTGCCCTCCGCGCGCGCATCGAAGCTGCGACGATCGCGGACGCGCTGGTGCAACCCGGCCGCGAACGCGCGCTCGTTTCGCGCTGGTCGGCCGTTCAATTCTTGCCGGGCTCGCCCGCGCTACGCGGGCGCTTGGATGTGGATCGCACGATCGAGGTCATCGACGCGATCGGCGGAGACGCGCCGGTCGTCCTCGATCTCGGCGCCGGAGCCGACAGCTTGGATGCCGGATTGCTCTCGCGAACCGACCGTCTCTGCATCGTTGCGGGCGCGCGGGCTTCACAGCTCCAGGCCGTGTTCTGTGCGCTCGCGTTGGTGCGCGCTGTTCCGTGTCCGGCAGGCCTGGTGATCATTGGCGCAGCTGATGACGACGCCAGGCTCATCGCCGAGCGCGCCGGACTTCCCTTGCTCGGCGCGATCCCAACAGATCCGTACCTCGCCGAGGATCAGTTCGCGACGCGAGCGCCCACATTACGTGCGATCGACGCACTCATCCGCAGCGTCGGATGATCGACGCGTCGCTATTGGCGCGCGTGCGCGCCGAGGTCGCCTCGGGTCTCGATCCGAGCGTGATGCTGACCCTGTACGCCGATCCCGCGCGAAGGCTCACGCTTCGGGAGCGTGTCCGCGCGACTGTCCCTGCCGATCTGTCCGATGATCAGCTCGAGGCGCTCTGCGCGGAGCTCTTCGGCTTTGGTCCGTTGCAGCCCCTCCTGGACGACGACGGCGTCACCGATGTCCTCGTGAATGGCCCCAAGCAGGTCTTTGTCGAACGGCACGGGCGACTCGAACGCGTCGATATTGGTTTCAGCGATGCCGCGGCCGTCAGCGAGCTCGCGCACCGTGTCGCGGCCGGAGTTGGCCGGGAGCTGACGATCGA
>JALYLT010000256.1 GCA_030774095.1 Chloroflexota bacterium | reverse complement strand
TCCATCGACGTGTTGCCGACGCGTTCGCCGATCCCGAGGGCGCAGCCGTGCACGCGATCGGCGACCGCCGTCGCGGTGAGGGCGTTGATCGTCCCGAGGCCGCGGTCGTTGTGCCCGTGGTAGTCCAACTTCACGTCGCGGCCTTTGATGACCTCGTCGCGGAGGAACGTCAAGAGGTTGCGTACGCCCTCCGGCGTCGCATGCCCGACGGTGTCTGATGCGCATATCCGTTTCGCGCCGCAGCCGATCGCGACCTCGTAGAGCTTCGTGAGCGTCTCCGGATCCGCGCGCGTCGTGTCCTCGGTAACGAACATCACGGGCAGCCCGTTCTTCACGAGCGTGCTCACCGACTCCTCGACGCTGCGCAGCATCGCGT
Organism: Chloroflexota bacterium; assembly: GCA_030774095.1. Classification (GTDB taxonomy): domain Bacteria; phylum Chloroflexota; class Limnocylindria; order P2-11E; family P2-11E; genus CF-39. Next base: position 3,476 of record JALYLT010000256.1, on the reverse strand, counting down.
CGAGCGACCAGTCCTCCGCGAGACGGCGGATCGGCGATGACCCGATGAACGCGCAGCTCTCGATCTTCACACCGGACTCGACCGCGGTCTCGATCGCACCTTGCACGTCGAGCGGGTGCGTGCGGATCGCCTGGTTCGGGCGCAGCTTCTTGAGCTTCGTCGTTTCCTTCGCGAGCTCGACGATCTCGGCGCGCGCGCGCGGAGATGCTCCGGGAAGTCCGATGTCCGCGCTATCGATCCCGAGCTGATCCATCAGCTGGAGCAGCCGCTTCTTCACCGCGAGCGGCGGGTTGCGCACCGAAGGACCCTGCAGCCCGTCACGGAGCGTTTCGTCGTCGAGCTCGACGGCGCGGTAGTCGGCCTTCATCGCGCGGCCGTCGCGGTTCCAGTCGTAGATGAGGTGGTCGAGCTCGCTCACCGCTCTTCCTTCGGCGCGGGCTCGGGAGCGAGCGCGAAGCCGGGGCGCGCGCCGCTGCTCCAGCGCATATAGACAAGGTCGACGGTGTCGAAGCCGGCATGGCGCGTCGCGGTGAACGTGTAGCGGGTCGTGATGCCGGCGAACGTAGTTGCCTCGAGGCGGTCTCGCAACCGCGCGCGATCCGGCGTGCCGCCGACGCTCTCGGCTGCGGCGTCGATGAGGGCGAGCGCGTCGTAGGCCGTGGCCGCGAGCGTGCTCGGCGCGCCGTGCCGGGCGGTGAATGTCTGGAGGAAGGCGGCGCGCTCCGCTGTGGTCGGCGCGGTGGAGATGGCCGCGAGGTTCCGCGACCCCGGCCAGATCGCCAGATCCACGCCCTCCCGCAGCGCGAGGGCGTCGCCAGCCTCAATTAGATAGGAGAGATACACGCGCGGCGTGATATCCCCGGCGGCGAGCGAGCGGGTCGCGTCGACATAGGTGGCGGCCGGCCCGGTGAAGAACGCGCTTCGCGCGAAAGATGCGCCCGCGCGGAGCCGTGCGGCCGCGTCCTGGGCGCCCACGACCACGACGGTCGGGGCGATCAGACCACGTTGCTCCAGCTCGGTCGCCAGCGCGAGCCGCTCGGCGATCGCAGCCGCTGACTCGTCGCTCGCGAGGAGGATCGGCAACAACACGCCGCGCGCCGTCGCGTCGTCCACCGCCGCGCGCGCGAGGCGGGCGTACGTCGGCGCGAGCGCGAAGGCCCAACCGCCGCCGGCGAGCGACATCGGCTCGGGCGCGGGAAGCGTGAGCACCACCGGTAAGCGCGCCAAAGTGAGCGCGCGGGCGAACGTCTCGTCATACGCGAACGGCACACCGATGACGACCGCGTCCGCGCGGTCCTCCTCGGCGGCGCGCCGTAGTTCGATGAGGACTCGCGCGTCGCTTCCGGCCAGGTCGACGAACTTCGCGCGCACGCGCTGCTGACGCCCGCGGGCCTGGTCTTGATCGAGCCAGAGCTGCATGGCGTTGCGCTGCGCCACTCCGCTCGGCGCGCGCGTGCCGGAGAGGTCGAGCAGCACGGTGACCGCTGTCGTGCCGGGCTCGTGCGTCGGCGACGGCGTCGGAGTGATCTCGGCCGGTCGCGTCAGGCAGGCCGCGAGGAAGAACGTGAGCGCGACAACGAGGCCGCGCACGGGTCTTAGGAGCGGGTGCCGTCGGGGCGCGGAGCCTCCTCGGCGTACACATGCTTGATCGCGTCCTCGGGCCTGGGATCGGGTTCGCTCTCCGCCTGCGCGATCGCGGCCTCGATCTCCGTGTCGAGCGCGCCGCGGATCGCCTCGAACTCCTCGTCGGTCATGCCCTGCTCGATCAGGTACTTGCGCGCGCGATCGATCGGGTCCTTCGCCATCCACCCGCGGACCTCGTCCTTGGTGCGGTAGCGGCTGTCATCGTCGTCGGACGTGTGCGGCTGGTAGCGGTAGCACTTGAGCTCGACCAGCGTCGGGCCCGCGCCGGAGCGCGTGTGCTGCACCGCTTGCCTCGTCTTGTCGAAAGAGTCGAGCACGTCCATGCCGTCGGCGATGAAGCCGCGGACGCCGTAGCCCGCGGCCTTGTCCGCGACGTTCGGGACGGCCATCTGCTGTTCGAAGCGCGTTGAGATCGCGAGCAGGTTGTTCTCGATGACGAAGACCACCGGCAGCTTGTGGATCGCCGCGAAGTTGATCGCCTCGTGAAAATCGCCCGGACTCGTCGACGCGTCGCCGCCGAAGGCGAAGACGATGTTCTCCTCCATCAGATTGCGGATCGCGAGCGCCAGGCCGACCGCGTGGGGGAACTCGGTCCCGACGCACACCGAGCGCGTCACGATGCGGTCCTTCGGACTCGAGAACTGGTTGAGGATCTGCCGTCCCGCGGAATGCGTGTCGGTCGCCTTCGCGAAGACCATGCGGAACTCCTCGAGCGGCGACATGCCGAGGACGAACGCGACACCCATGTCGCGGTAATACGGAACGGTCCAGTCCTTGCCGCCGCGGATGTTCCAGGCTGCGCCGATCTGTGCGGCCTCGTGGCCATCGGTCCCCGCGCCGAAGGGCGTTCGGCCCATGCGATTGAGCTGGAGGATCCGCTCGCTGACTATGCGCGTTTCGAGCATCTTCCGGTACATGCCCTTGACGTCGTCGAGGCTCAGTCCGAGCTCGTCATGACGCGCGCGAGCAGTCACGGCCATCGTCGTGATGGTATCGCGCAGAGCGCTCGCAACGGGTCGATCAGCGTTGGTCCAGCGCGCGCCGCAGTGAATCCGCCGTCGCGTTGCCGCCGCTGAGCCAGCACACCACGCGCTTGCCCACCAGACGCTCGGCCAGACGGCGCGCCGCGGCGACCGGCGCGGCGCCCGCGCCCTCCGCGACGACGTGTCCTTCCACCAGCAGCAGACGCATTGCCGCGTAGAGCTCGTCGTCGCTCACGAGCACGAAGTCATCGAGCAGTGCCGCGAGCATCCGCTGCGGAAGATCGAACGACGTGCGGGTCGCGAGGCCCTCGGCGAACGTCGCCGCACGCTCTGTGGTGCGCGGCGCGCGATCACGCCACGCGCTGTATGCCGCCGATGCGCCCTCGGCCTGGACGCCGATCACCGTCATCTCGGGTCGCAGCGCCTTCGCCACGAGCGCCGCGCCGGACGCGCCGCTGCCGCCACCGACGGGCACGATGAAGACATCGACGTCGGGTCGCTCCAGAAGGACCTCGAGCGCGGCGGTGGCGACGCCGGCGATGAGATACGGCTCGTTCCCCGAATGCACGTACCGCGTCCCGCTCGTCGCGGCGCGCCGCTCGCATTCCACACGCGCGTCGTCGTAGTCGTTCCCGTGCTCGACGATCGTCGCGCCGTTCGCGCGCATCGCCGCGAGCTTCAGCGGGTTCGCGCCCTTCGGCACGACGATCGTCACCGGCACACCGAACACGCCGCCCGCGTACGCGAGCGATTGGCCGTGGTTGCCGGTCGATGCGCCGATGACTCCAGCCTTCGCCGTCGGATCGCGACCGATCAGGTTGAGACCGCCGCGCACCTTGAATGCCGCGG
>JALYLT010000255.1 GCA_030774095.1 Chloroflexota bacterium | reverse complement strand
AGGTGCGTGAGGCCGTCCTCCGCGCGGCACGCGAGGCGCTTGCCGCGGCGCGCGCGGCGCGACCGGTCGCTGAAGGGATCGCCTGACAGCCGGAATCCTCGCCATCGACAAGCCGGAGGGCTGGACCTCGCACGACGTCGTCGCGGTCGTGCGCGGCGTCCTGGGCCTACAGCGCGTTGGCCATGGCGGCACCCTCGATCCGCTCGCGACAGGACTCCTCGCTGTGCTCGTCGGCGAGGCGACGCGCGCGACCGAGCGCCTTCACACCGCGCCGAAGGTGTACGACGCGCTGGTGCGCTTCGGCAACGAGACGACGACCGACGACCGAGAAGGCGAGCCGACACGCACCGCAGCGGCGCCTGTTGATGCGAGCCGCATCGAGGCGGCGCTGGCTCCACTGCGCGGCGCGATACAGCAGGTCCCGCCGGCATACGCGGCGGTGAAGGTCCGCGGCCGCACCGCGTATTCGCGCGCGCGAAGTGGGGAAGTGGTCGAGCTCGCGGCGCGGGAGGTGCAGGTCCACAGACTCGAGATGACGGAGTGGAGTCCGCCCGACGCTCGACTGCTCATCGTCTGCGGAAGCGGCAGCTACGTTCGATCGCTGGCGCGCGATCTCGGACGTGCGCTCGGGTCCGCGGCGCATCTCGCCGCGCTCCGGCGTCTTGCGATCGGGGCGCTCGACGTCGCCGACGCGACGGGCATCGAGACGCTGCGCGCCGCCGGCCGCGAGGCCGCGGTCGCGCGACTCCTCGTAATGAACGACGACCTCCTCACGCTCCCTCGCCGCTATCTCGACGAGCCCGCCGGTAAACTCGTAGGTGCGGGGGGACGCACGTGATCAAGGCCGCGGAACGTTTGGCCCGCGCCGCTCTCCAGGCATGGCGCGAGCTCTCGCTCGACGCGAAGGTCATCAGCGCGGTCGGGACCGCGAACTGGTTATTGCTGTTCGGGAACCACACCACCGTCGCGGCGACGAGCGACGTCCCGCTGTGGCAGCTCTTCCCGCTCGGCGCGGACCTCCTGTTCCTCACCGCGTGCGGCGTCCTGCCGATCGCATACGCGATGCGCGACCACCGCTGGGGCGCTGCCTTCACGCCTCGTCAGCGAGCGATCCATCTCGCGGCCATCGTCGCCGTCTTCGTCGTCCTCCCGACGCTCGCCTCGATCGTCTTGCGTGAGACGGGCAAGCCGTACACGTACATCCACGACGGCGCACTGATGATCGAGTGGGCGGCGCGTAAGTTCCTTCTCGGGCAGAACCCGTACGTCGCCGATTACCTCGACACCCCGCTCTATTACTGGCCGATGGTGAACAACCCCGCGCTGTATCACCTCACGTACTTCCCGTTCCTGTTCCTCATCACCACACCATTCGTGTGGCTGTTCGACAAGGTCGGGCTGTTCTGGGATCAGCGCTACCTCTATCTGCCGGCGTACGTCGCGGCCCTCGTAGTGGTGTCACTCCTCGCGCGCCGTGTGGACAACCGCCTCGCTCTGGTCGCGCTCGTTGCGCTCAACCCGCAGCTCTTCCCGTTCGTCGTCGAGGGGAGGAACGACTTCTTCGTGCTGCTCTTCCTCTTCGCCGGCATCGTGCTGCTGCAACGCGAGCGCCGGACCCTGGGACCACTCGCCATCGCGATCGCGGCCGCGGCCAAGCTGCACGCCGTCTTCATCATGCCGCTCGTCGCGGTGTGGCTCCTCGCCACGCGCCGACCACGCACGCTGCGAGAGGCGTGGAACGCGCTGTGGAGACCGCTGTGGCCGGCGACCCTGTTCTTGGCGATCACGTTCCTGCCGTTCCTCATCAACGACTTCGCCGCGTTCTACGACGACGTCGTGCGTTACAACGCCGGCGGCGCCGCGTGGACCTATCCGATCTCGGGCATGGGCTTCTCCGCGATCCTGCTGGCTCTTGGCGTGATCGAGTTCCGGCAAGCGGACTTTCCGTTCGCCGCGATCGAGATCGCGGTCGCGACACCGATCGCGCTGTGGTGGATGTGGAAGCTGTGGAAGCGGCCGACGCTCGCGACGCTGCTCACGGGCTATGCGCTGACGCTTCTCGCGTTCCTCTTCTTCGGTCGCTACTTCCAGGGGAACTACCTCGGCTACATCCTCGCGGTCGCGACGCCCGTTCTGTTCCTCCGCGCTGAGGCGGCGCCGGCAAAGAAGCGCGTGACGCGCAGCCGGTCGGCGCGAGCGCGGCGGGAGTCGGTGGCAGCGGCGGCGCCGTTCGCGATCCCGGCGGGGATGCCCGCGAGCACCGACATTCGCACACCCGAGCCCGTCGGAGAACCGATCGCGGCACCGGCTCCTGCCGCAGTCCTCGACTAGCCCACGACGAAGAACACGATTGCGAATCCGGGCGAACCGAATCCGACGCGACGGATCAGACGTGCAAGCGATGCGTTTCTGATGGGTAGGCGTAATAAGGCAGCAAGCGGTGGATAAATCTTCTTGACGCAGCCGAGTCAGCAAGCGTAGGTTCCTGGGGTCTCGTCGCGGTGGTGAGAGCGCGAACCGGCGAGACAGGTGGTGTGGGGCGGGCGGCTGTGGAGGAAGAGCATGCCTGCATCGGTCACTGTCCTGCTTTGTGTCGCGCTGCTTTGGGCGATCTCTGTCAGTGTCGTCATCCGGTCGCCTGGTGCAACGCGTCGCTGGCGACCTGCCAATCTCAGGGTCCGGCTTCTGGTGGGTTCAGCGATCTTCCTGATCCTGCTTCCTGTCATCACCCCGGCGTTTCCGCGTCCGGTGTTGCCGTGGCTCTTTCCCAGCGTCGCAAACGGCGGCGAGATCCTCAGCAGCCCAGAGTTCGTCGACGTAACGGTCATGCCCGATGGCCACCCCGGCCTCATCTTCGTGAACGATCTCGGCGGTGGGGTGGCGGAAACCCGCTTCAAGAGCTACTTCGCCGAGTACGGCATGCATCCATCGCAACAGCTGTCAACGTCGTCGTCCTGGTATCCGCAGATCGCGACGTTCCAAGGCAAGGTAGTCGCAGCGTACGTCGACAACCGTGTCGGCTCGCCCACCTATCTGCAATTGCTCTTCCGCACAAGTGCCGACTACGGCGCGAGCTGGGGAAGCGAGTTCGTTCCCTTCGGGTCAGAGACCTTCGACACCCAGCACCTGTCGCCGCTGCTGGTCGCCAGCCGCGACGGCACGAAGCTCTACGTTTTCAGCTGCTGCGTCTCGCAGATCCCGCAGTTCCGTTACACCACGGACCCGACGTTGGTCATATGGACGGCCGCGGCGGCAGCCGCGAGCGACACGAGTATGCACGTGGTGGTCGGCAGCGACTGCAGCACTGGTGGCAACTATCACATCTACGAATGCGAGCGGTCGCGCAACTTCGACTTCACCGAAACCGCCACGAGCGGCCAATGGGTCTACATCGCGAGGGCTGACAGCGGCTACACCAACGGCAGCCGCGGCACGCAGGTCGGCCCACTCGGAGGATCCTGGAGCGCGCAGGTCGATCACGGCGGTACGGGTGGATACAACTGCTGCGCACACGGAAATGCAAGCCTGTTCCTCGACCGCGACGGCGCGGTGTATTACGTGCGCGTGACTCCCTTCGGTGAAGCCCTGTACCTGCAGAAGTCGGTCGATGGCGGCTTCACCTGGGGCCCGCAGATCGACGCGTACCTGCCGATCGTGAGCAACTACACCATCGGTTCGCCGGTCGGCCTGTACGTGCCGGGCTACTCGCGCGGTGAGTACATCTGGTACGCGGGATTCGGCGGTGAGAACGAGAACACCATGCGGGTGATTCCGCTGTGGAGCGAGAGCCTGCCCTATTCCGAGACCGGGACCGCGCGCCTGTTCGGCACTCTGGGCGGCGACTTCGACTTCGGCACCGC
>JALYLT010000254.1 GCA_030774095.1 Chloroflexota bacterium | reverse complement strand
GGCGCACGGCATCGAGCGCGGAGCTCAGCGCGGCGGCATCGAGGATGTTCGCACGGTGAATGATCACGCGGTCCGCGACGGCGGCGAGATGCGCGAATGGTGGATCCTCGTGCGCGATGCCATGTACGTCCACGCCTGCAGTCACGAAGCGCTCGGCGAGATGGCTGCCCGCGAATCCCGTGATGCCGGTGATGAGGACGGTGCGGGGCACCTCGGAAGAGTATTAGTTCGCGGCGGTGAGCGCCGCCGGCACGCTCGCGAGCGGAAGCCGGATCGTGAACGTGCTCCCCCGCCCGACCGTGCTCGTCACGCCGATCGTTCCTCCATGCTGCTCGACGATCTGCCGCACGATGGTGAGGCCGACGCCGCTTCCGGTGATCCGTCCCGCGACGTTCGAACCGCGCGCGAATCGATCGAAGATCCGTGCCAGATCGGCATCCGGGATCCCGATGCCCTCGTCGGTCACCGCGCAGAATGCGACGCGGCCCTGGGGCGACTCTTCGGTGCCGATGCGGACGAGCACGCGGCCGCCGGCTGAGTTGTACTTGAACGCATTGCCGAGGACGTTCGCGATGGCGCGCTCCAGCCGTACGGCGTCCCAATCGCCGATGACCTCTCCATCGGTCTCGATCTCGACGACCTGCCCGCGCGAGAGCTCGGTGAGCTCGGAGGTGACGCGGCGCACGAGCTCGGCGAGATCCGTCGGCGCGCGCTTCAGCTCCAGCGTGGGATCGGCTTGTCGGCGCACCAGCTCGAGCAGCTCCTCGATGAACGCCGTCATGCGACCGACCGCGCTCATGATCCGATCGAGGCTCGGCGCGTTCGCCGTCAGCTGATCGCCGTCCATGCGCCGGCGCAGGAGCTGAGCCGTCCCGCTGATCACGGTCAGGGGAGTCTTCAGCTCGTGGGCGACGGCGGAGAGGAAGTCGTCGCGCGTGCGCACCGACTGTCGGACTTCGTAGTAGAGCCGCGCGTTCTCGATGCCCACGGCCACGCGGCGAGCGAGCTCGCGCGCCAGCGCGAGATGCGCTTCGGTGTAGGCGCGGCCCGATTCCGCGGTAAGGAACATGATCGTTCCGCGCACCTGTCCGCCGAGGGCGAGCGGCTCGCAGATGTACGACCGGGGACCCAGCTCGCGGTAGAGCGCGAGCTCGTCCGGTCCACGCGACGCCTGCTGGAGAAACTCATCGGAGATGTCCGTCTTCAGCTCTTCACGCCCGGTCGCGACGACCCGCCCGATCGGACCCCGGGAGCTCGCGACGTCGGGCGGAAACGTCTCGTGGAGCCGCTGCGCGAGAGCCTGCCTCGCGGGATCGGCGTGCGCGACGGCGGCGCGCGTGACGCGACCCTCGTCCACGATGTCGACGACGCACCAGTCCGCGAAATGCGGCACCGCGACATCGGCGGCCGTGCGAAGCGTCTCGGTGTACTCGAGCGACTCGGTCAGCCGCTCGCTCGCGGTCGCGAGCAGGAGAAGATCGTCCTCGCGGTGCGCCACCGCGGTCTGCATCCTTCGCATCACCGACGACAGCTGTTCGACCTCGGCGCCGCCCGCGAGCTGCGGGATGACCGGGCGTTCGCCGCGGCCGATGGCGGCCGCGCTCCGCGAAAGCTGGCGCAGTGGTCGCGCCAGCCGGTTTGCCACGTATGCGGCGAGCAGAGCGGCGACGAGCAGCGTCCCGAGCACCGCCACCGCGTCGCCGACCAGGCGCGTGAGCAGCTCGGTCTCGAGCGCGGCCAGCGGTCGCGTCATCGCAAGGACCCAGCCCGTGCGCCCGATGGGCGCGAGCGCGCCGTAGCGGCGGTCGGTGCTGAGCGGCGTCGCGACGCCGTCGACAGGCACGACCTTTCCCTGCAACGCGTCGCGCACGCCGGGCGCGTTGATGAGGTCGATCTCGGTCGTCGCGGGCTCTTTGCGGTCCGACGCGTAGAGGAGCCGTCCACGCTCGTCGATGAGCGCAAGCTGAGCGTCGGGCGGGAAGTCCACCCGCAGCGTCTGGAGGACCCGTTCCGGATAGAACGCGGTGATGATGAAGCCGCGCACGGAGCCATCGGCGGCGCGGATCGGCCGCCCGAATGCCACCGTGATGTCCCCGCTCTGCAGGCCCGTGATCGAGCCGCTCCACACGTGGTCCGCGCCCGCCTTCAGTGTCGGCAGGTAAGGCCGGGAAGACAGATCGACGCCAATGCCCTCGCCCGTGCCCGATGCGACGACCTTTCCGTTCGGGTCGGTGATGAAGATCGCGCGGACCTCCGGGTACACCTTGGCGAGCGAACCCAGGAGGGCGCCGAAGGTCGCCTGGTCGTAGGGGCGAGCGCTGCTGGCGAGCGCGCCGGCCGTCGCGAGCGCTGTGTTCTCGAGATCACGCAGGAAGCCGTCGACGATCGACGCGCCGTTGCGCGCCGAACGCGTCGCGGTGTCGAGCTCGCTCGCGCGCCGTTCGCGGACCTGATCGGCGTACGACAGCGCGATGATGAGAAGGACGGGGACCGCGAGGATGGCGACGAGCACCGTCAAACGCGTGGACAGCGACCAGGGCCCGCGCAAACGCTGCATCAAGCTGACCTTAGTGGCCGCGCCACCAATAGACCATCCTCGCGCGCGACGGGCAGCGCGAAGTCGAAGCGGTCTACCTGACAGGCAAGCTCGGCGTCGCGGCGCGGGAACCAGTCGGGCCAGTTGCGGTCCTCATCCGTCCAGAGGGTCGCGATCACCGCGGCGACGTCCGTGGGCTCGCCGGTGAGGCGCGCCGCGATGTAACGGGCGCAGGCTTCGTCCTCGTCGGAGATCTCCGTCGCGCCGTGGCCCATCGCGACAACTGTGACGTCATCAGCGCTGCGGCGCAGGTGACGCACGGTCGCTTCAGCGATGACGAAACTACCGAGGACGATGGCGCGCGCCGCCGTCGCCGCGTTGACGCCCTGTGTGCCGGCGCCGGTGCGCTGGACAACGCGACGCCCCGTGAGGTCGAGATGTTCGATCACGGAAGGTGAGTTGCCGACGTCGAAGCCGGGTATCGGGCGACCGCCGATCTCACCGGTGAGGAACAGCGATGGATCTTCACGCTTCATCGCGAGCGCCTGCTCGTGATCGGCGACGAGCACGATCTCGCGCGCTCCTGCGGCGACGCAGAACGCGGCGGTCGTGAAGGCCCGGAACACGTCGACGATGACCGCGTGGCCCGTGGCTCCGCGCGCGCCATCGAGGAAGCGCGTGACCCGGACGTTCACGGCGTGCGCTCGACTCGCCCGGTCGCGAAGTCATAACGGAAGGACACAAAGCCCGGGCCCGGCATCTGAACGTAGGTCACGAGGATGGCGAACGTTCCGGTGCGGAGATCCGCGAAGGCATTCGCCGACCAGTCCGACACGCCCTGGCGCGCCCACGCGGCGCGCAGCTCGGCGCCACCCTGACGCTCGACGGTGCCCAGCACCGACTCGATGTCGAACGTGGCCGGCAACGCCGTCTGGCGAACGCTTGCGCTGCCGACAACGACCGCACCGCTGCCGGCGCCCGCGCTGACGCTCGCGACGCGCGTGTCGCTCGCCAAGTCAGCGCGCATGAATGAGTACCGAACACCCACCGGCCGGTCGACGCCGAAGCCGCCTGCTGCGCCGACGGAAGCGCGCCAGCCGGCGCTCGCGGCAGTGAGCATGACCGGGCCCCCAAGCGTGGCCTCGGCCCGAAGTGTCGCGAACGCGCGACGCAGCTCTGGTGTCTCCTCACCCTCTCGCGTCGCGTCGAAGAGCACGTCGACATTCGGATCGGCGATCGCGTTCGGCGACGAATAGATCACGCGGTAGGTTGGCACCGGCAGGGCGCTCTGCCGAACGAGGACCACGCGCGCGAGCCAGCTGCGCGAGGAGTTCCGGAACGTTCGCCCACCAGCGTCCTCTCCCAGTGCGAGGGCGCGGGGAGGGACCATCGACCAGC
>JALYLT010000253.1 GCA_030774095.1 Chloroflexota bacterium | reverse complement strand
TCGGCCCGACGGTCCTGCGGGACTACGTCACCGTCGACGTTGGTGCCCTCATCGACCGCTCGATCGTGTGGCGGAACAGCTACGTCGGCGAACACGCCGAGCTTCATGGGACGATCGTCGGCCGCCAGTGCGCGCTCAAGTCGCGCGTGACCCTCGAGGAGGGGAGCGTCATCGGCGACCACTGCATCGTGAACGAGAACGCGCGCGTGCGGAGTCAGGTGAAGATCTGGCCCGACAAGCAGATCGAGAGCGGCGCCGTCGTGGGGTCGAGCCTCATCTGGGGCTCGCAGGGTCGCCGTGCGCTCTTCGGCCGCTTCGGCGTCACCGGGCTGGTGAACATCGATCTCACGGCGGAGTTCTGCGCCCGTCTCGGCGCGGCGTACGCATCGACCTTGCCGGAGGGCACGACCGTCACGATGAATCGCGATCAGCATCGCTCGAGCCGCATGCTGAAGCGTGCGCTCATGGCCGGGATCGTGTCCACGGGAGTTCACGTGGCCGACCTGCTCCAGGCTCCGCTGCCCATCGGACGGCATCACACGCGGCGACTCGGGGCGAGCGGCGGCGTGCACGTGCGCGTGTCGCCGTTCGATGCACGTGTGTGCGACGTGAAGTTCTTCGACCGCCAGGCGCTCGACATGGACAAGGCGCAGGAGCGCAAGGTGGAGACGGTGTTCTTCCGCGAGGACATCCGCCGGGTCGGGTACGCCGATGTCGGTCGCATCTTCGAGTCGCAGCGCGTCGGTGAGGCGTACAGCGAAGCCTTCCTCGCCGAGATCACCCACCGCAAAGAGATCGCCGAGCACAACTTCAAGATCGTCGTGAACTACTCGCACGGCACCGCCGCGCAGTTCCTTCCGCCGCTCCTGAACACGCTCGGCATCGAGCTCATCGCTATCAACGGCGTGGTGTCCGAGAACGTCGGGTCCCGTTCGTTCGACGAGTTCCAGAACGAGCGGCGCGAGCTCGCGGCGATCGTCGCGGCGCTCAACGCCTCGGCCGGCGTGATCATCGACGCCGGCGGCGAGAAGGTCTTCTTCGTGGACGACAAGGGTCGGAGCCTCAACGACATGCACTTCCTCGCGGCGTTCGCGGCGCTGACGGCGCGGGTGACGCCGGGTGTCGTGGCGGTGCCTGTCTATGCGCCCTCGGCGATCGAGGGCGCCGTAGCCACCTTCGGCGGCAAGGTGCAGCGCGTGCGCGCCTCCGCCGAGGCGCAGATGAACCTCGCGGCTCGCGAGCATCCGCTCGTGGTGGGTGATGGTGTTGGTGGCTTCATCTTCCCGCGCTTCCATCCGTCCTACGACGGGCTGTTCGCGACGGTGCGCCTGCTCGAGCTTCTGGCCGTCACCGGCAAGTCGCTTTCCGAGGTCATGGACGAGACACCAGCGGCGAATGTCGCGCGGCTTCAGGTGCCGTGTGAGTGGGACCGCAAGGGCCGTGTGATGCGCGTGCTCGCGCAGGACCCGCGCACCGAGCACACGCGCCAGATCGACGGCGTGAAGCACCAGAGCGACGGAGAATGGGTGCTCGTGCTCCCCGACGGAGACCGCCCGCTCTTCAATGTGTACGCCGAGGCCAAGGACGAGGCGCGCGCGTGGAGCCTCGCGCAGGAGTACGCCGACCGCCTCGAGCAGCTGCGGACCGAGGCTTGACCGTCCGCGTCGCGATCGCGCAGTGCGCGCCGGCGCTCGGCGCGTTCAAACGGAACGTCGCGATGCACGAGGAGTGGATCGGCCGTGCGCAGAGCGCCCGCGCGCGGCTCGTGGTGTTCCCCGAGCTGTCGCTCACTGGCTACTACCTGAAGGATCTCGCGGGTGACATCGCATGCGCGGCGGATGACGAACGCCTCAAGCCGATCGCCGACGCGTCGCGCCGCATCGACGTGTGCGCCGGATTCGTCGAGCGCGCGCCTGACGCGCGTCTCCACATCGCACAGGGCTACTGGTCCGGCGGCCGTCTGGTGCACGTGCACCGCAAGGTCTACCTCCCGACGTACGGCATCTTCGACGACGGCCGCTACTTCGGGCCGGGCGAGCGCTTCGAGGTATTCGAGAGCGTGGCGGGACCCACCGGTCTCGCGATCTGTGAGGACCTCTGGCATATCTCCGTGCCCTACGTCTACGCCGCGACCGGCGCGACCGTGCTCCTGTCACCGGCATCGAGCCCGGGACGTGGAGTCGCCGAAGGGGGCGACCTCGGCACGGCGGAGTCGTGCCGGCTGATGGATCGCTTCTACGCCCAGTACCTGACCCTGTACGTGCTCTTCGTCAATCGCGTCGGGCACGAGGACGGCATCGCGTTCTGGGGCGGATCTGAGCTCGTCGCGCCCGACGGCACCGTGGTCGCGCGCGCGCCGGAGTTCGAGGAGCACCTTCTGATCGCCGAGATCGATACTGACCTCGTTGCACGCGAGCGTGACCGCAACCCGCTCATCCGCGACGAGCGTCCCGATCTTGTGCAGAGCCATCTCGCGCGCCGTACGGGCCTCGTTCGCAGGCCGGATGTCGCGGTGGAACGGTCGTGAGCGTTGCCGAGCGCATCGGCGCGATCCGTCCCGATCCCGGCGATCCGGCGCCGCTGCGGATCGACGAGGCACTGGTGCGCCGGATGCTCGTCGCGTTCCTCCGTGAGGAGTCGCGGAAATCGGGCCATCGGCGCGTCGTCGTGGCCGTATCCGGTGGCGTCGACAGCGCCGCGGTCGCGGCACTCGCGGCGGAGGCCTTCGGCCCTGGGAGCGTCACCGCCTTGTTCCTGCCGTACCGGACCTCCGATTCAGCATCACGCGAGCACGCGCGGCTCGTCGCGAAGACGTTCGGACTTGCGCTCGAGGAGATCGACATCACGCCGCAGGTCGATGCCTACCTTGGGCGCCTCGGCGACATCGATCGCGTGCGGCGCGGCAACAAGATGGCGCGCGAGCGCAAGTCGATCGAGTACGACCGCGCGTGGCCCGATGGGCTCGTGCTCGGAACGAGCAACAAGACCGAGCTGCTGCTCGGGTACGGGACACGCCACGGCGACATGGCCTGCGACCTCAATCCCGTCGGCGACCTGTACAAGACGCAGTTGCGGGAGCTATCGATGCACCTCGGCGTGCCGGACGTCGTCGTGCAGAAAGCGCCGAGCGCCGATCTCTGGGTCGGCCAGACCGACGAAGGGGAGCTCGGGTTCACCTACGCGCAGGCGGACCTCATCCTCTATCACCTCGTCGATCGCCGACTGCGTCCCTCCGAGCTGATCGCGTCGGGCTTCGATGCGGAGCTCGTCACCAACATCCGTGAACGCGTGCGCAAGAGCCACTACAAGCGAGTGATGCCGCTCATCGCCAAAGTGAGTCTCCGCACGGTCGGCCATGACTTCCTATACCCGAGAGATTGGGAAGCAGACTGACCGACTCGCAACGCTCCGACTCGGGGCCCGCCGAAACCCTCTCTTCGCGCGATACCCCATCCCTTGTCGGGATGGGGTCCCCTCGCGCGCGGGGGCCCTCGGCGGGCCCCTCATCGTCGCCCTCGATCGAGGCTGAGCCACTGCGTCTCGCTCTCGGGTACTCGTTGGCATTCACGGCCGCCGCGTGCTTCGGGGTAGGTGGCATCATCGCGAAGGCGGCGTTCAACGCAGGCGTCCCGCCGTCGTTGCTTGCCGAGTGGCGAATCCTTTTCGGCTTTCTTGTCTACGCGGCGATCTTCGCGGTGATCCGTCCGTCAGCATTTCGTGTTCGGCGCGCCGATGTTCCGCTGTTCGCGCTCTTCGGCATCGTCGGGCTCGCCGGGGTGCAGTGGTCGTATTACGAATCGATCCAGCGGCTCCCGGTCGGCGTGGCGGTCGTCATCCAGTACACCGCGCCCGTCCTGCTCCTCATCTGGGCGCGTTTTCGTGGACGCAGGGTCGGCAGCCGCCTGTGGCTCGCGGCGGCCCTCGCGCTCGTCGGTTGCTTCTTCGCC
>JALYLT010000252.1 GCA_030774095.1 Chloroflexota bacterium | reverse complement strand
TCCTGGTAGACGGCCAGAAGCGCCGGCACGCCCTTGCCTTCTTTGAAGACTTCGCGCATCCGGTGACCAGGCGCCTTGGGCGCGATCATCACCACGTCGGCCTCGGGATGCGGCTTGACCTCGCCGAAGTGCACCGAGAACGCGTGCGCCACGAGGAGCGTCCGGCCCTTGCCCATGAAGGGCGCGACCTTTTCGTACGCCTCGTGGTGGTTCTGGTCGGGAACGAGGAGCGCGACGACGTCGGCGTTGCGCGCGGCGTCGGCCGTTTCGCGCACGCTGAAGCCGTCCTGCTCGGCCTTCGCCCAGCTCTTGCCGCCGGGCTGCAGGCCGACGATGACGTCGTACCCACTGTCGCGGAGGTTCTGTGCGTGGGCATGACCCTGGCTGCCATAGCCAATGACGGCGATGATCTTGCCGCGCAGCGCCCTCGGGTCGGCGTCCTTGTCGTAATACACCGTGGCCATCGTCGTCCTCCTCTTAGAGATAGGTCTTGGTCGTCAGGTTGTTGAGCCGCGGGTTGAGACCGAGCATCTGGTCCGCGTCGATCGGCACCTCGACGAGCAGCGAGCGGCCCTTCTGCTCGTAGCACGCGTCGACGATGTCGCTGAGGTTCGAGAGATCGGGGGCGACGCGAACGCCGTCCCAGCCGTGCGCCTCCGCGGCCTTCACGAAGTCGATCTGCGGGAGCTTCGAGTGGTACTGGCGCTTCGGCACGTCGGGGATGATCACCTCGAGGCCCTTGTCGACGATCCCGTACACGCCGTTGTTCACGACGAAGACGCGCAGGTCCATGTTCGCGGCGTCGGCGAGCGCGCCGCCGAAGAGACGCCAGCATCCGTCGCCGGTGAATACGAAGGTGTTGAGCGACGGGTCGCCGGCCTTCGCGCCGACGCCCAGACCGAACGCGCCGCCCATCGCGGAGCCATCATGCGTCGTGAAGAAGCGGATGTTCTCGCTCGGCCGCTGCGCGACGTACTGCCGGTCCTTGTACGCGGTGCAGACGTCGTCGAAGCCGATCGAGTTCGGCCGCCACGCCTTGTGCAGGCGACCGTAGAACTCCATCGCGTCCACGGTGCCCGGCCGTGTCTCGCGCGAGATCTCGCGGCGGTTGAGCGACTCGGGCGCCGGCACGACCTCGGGCCGTTCGCCGAGCGCGGACGGCAGGCGCTTCAGGATCTCTTCGAGCACGAAGCCGATGTCGCCGCGCACGAGTCGGTACTCGTTCCCCACGCGGTGACGGAACTCGCCCTGCTTGTGGCCGTACGCGTCGCGCAGATCCGTGAAGTGCCAGACGTGGCCAGCGTTGATCTTTCCGAGGTTGAGCGAATACTCGCCCGCGTCGAAGCCCAGCGTGATCACGACGTCGTCCTTCGTCACGCCCTTCCAGAGGTCCATCGCGACGTCGTTCCCGCCGAACGAGATGTAGCCGAAGCCATACGGGTTCGCGGGCGAGATGGCGTTCGCGCCGTTCACCGACCAAACCGTTGGCGCGTGGAGCAGCTCTGAGAGACGTGTGGTGAGCTCGCGGATGCCCGGGTGGAACGCGGCCTCGCCGCCGACATACACGATCACGCGCTTTCCGCGCGCGACGCGCGGGAATTCCTCGAGGAAGTCGGAGACGTCGCGCGCCGCGAACGTGCGCGGCTTCGAGGTCCACGGCACCGACGCGTCCGCCGGACGCGACAGCACGTCGGGGTGGAACGCGATGGCGACGGGTTTCGATCGCTTCAGTACGCGCTGCGCCTGGCGCAGGCCGTCCTCGAGCGAATGGACGCTGTCGATGACGACGCAGCCCTCGCCCAGCTCGGCCTCGAGCTGCGGCACGACGTTCATGCCGTGCTCGGACACGTCCTGGAGCGGCGCGTTGCCGATGGACATCGTCGAGTTCAGCGCGATGAGGTAGATGGCCGGGATGTTGTGCAGCTTCGCGTCGGTCATCCCGCTACCGCCAAGCTTCGTCGCGGCGCCGGTCGTCGTCACGCAGCCTGCGATGCGCCCGGTCGCGTACCAGTGACCGAGCGGCGCGAAGCCGGCGACGTACTCGCCCATCGTGAGCATCCGGGAGATGCCGTCGCGGGATTGGGCGAGATCGTTGTACGGCTCGAGATGCTTGGCGACATGCACGACCCCGCCGCCGTTGACGCCGGCGAAGAAGGTGACGCCCCAGGACCTCAGGACGTCGATGAGCACCTGGTTGCCGCTGGTCTCGAGCCATGGCGTGGTGCGCTCGTGTGGTTTGCGCTCGGCCGTCATTGCCACTTGCGTCTCCCCTTTCTTCCCGGAAATGAAGAAGGCCTCCCTTTTTCGGGAGGCCTTTGTGCTTGCGCCTGGTGCGAGGTGTGAGCCGCTACCCTCCCGAACGGACGTACGCCCTCTCAACGAGGACGATGCCAATAAGCGAAAGGATGAAGCGGGCGAACTGCATGTCCGACCAGTGTTCCTGCCAAACCGTGCGACGGTCAACCCCCGACTGGGGGCGTTGTGCACCGCGCACTACGGTAACGACCGCGCGACCGCAGTCACCGTCTCGACACCTTCTGAATCTCCGTATGGCTCTGCAGCGGCCTGGAGTGCGCGGTAGAAGTCGACCACGAATCGCCTTCCCGGTTCCGCCAGTCGGCGGCCGGTCTCGGTCTCAAGTTCGAGTGGTGCATCCCGTCGAGCCGCCATGAAATCGATGATCTTCGTGAGTGGCCAACCGAACTCGCCATGGGTTCGGATCCCCTGGTAGACGCCAAGCACGCCGAACTTCGCTAGCAGATCAGCGTCCGCCACGACCTTGGCCTCCAGACCCTCCGGCTGCTGATCGAATCTGCTTCCCTTATGCGTGCGGATGCAGCTCGCCTGTTTGGCGATCTCGTCCGCCGAATAGGAGACCCCGGCTTCTGCCAGATACTCGGCCAACTTGTCCGCCCCACGAGGTCCATGGTCTTCGGCCGGTCCGTACAAGAAGCCGATGTCGTGCATCACGATCGCTGGCATGACAACACTCATGTCGGCGCCTTCGGCTTCGCCGATAACGATCGCGTTCAAGGTATCGCGAAAAATGTGGTCCCAATTGTGAGCGGTCAGCGTTTTCGCCGCGTCAAAACGTTGCTTCGTGTAGGTGAAAACGGACTCAAGCGCGTGGTCGCCTTCCAGGTAACCCAGTAGCTTCGCTCGAAGTTCCTCGTGGCTGTTGGTGATCACGACGCCAGCCGCACCAGCGCTTGCCGTCCGAGGATGGCGAGTCGCAGCGCGAGCAGTGCATCCGCATCGGTGAGGTCGGCGCCCGTCAGCTTCGCGATGCGGCGCAGACGATGGCGCACGGTGTTGCGGTGCAGGTAGAGCTCGCGCGCGACGCCGTTCACACTCCCTCGGAGACGGAGATACGCATCGAGCGTCTGCACCAGATCGGCGTTCTTCTCGTCGGCGCCGAGCGGTCCGAGGATGCGATCGGAGAACGCGCGAATCTCGCTCGCGGGTTGACCGAGAACGAAGCAGTACGGACCGAGGTCGTCGAAATGCGTCGTGCGGCCATCGCCGTCGGTCGTGCGCCCCAGCGCGAGGGCCTGCTCTGCCTGCACGAGCGCGAAGTGCGCGCCCGATGAACCGGGCTTCGGACCCGCGACGCCCGCGGAGAGCTCGTTGTCAGAAACATCGGCGGCCACGCGTGCGCGCAGCCGCTCCCCTTCGCTGCGCGCGTCGACGGGCGTGGCCGCCGCGATGACCGCTGTCACGAATCCGCTCGCCGCGCGGACGACGCGCGCGTCCTCGGGCACGGCCGCCGCGACGGCGGCGCGCAGCTTCGCCGCCGCTCCGGAGTGGCGGCTTGCGAACGCGATCGCCAGGTACCGCGCGTCGCTCGTACGTGCCCCCTTAAAACAGAAAAGCCTCCCTATCTGGGAGGCTTCGGGTTTCGCTTGGTCTGTGTTGCTAGCTCCGTCCGCCTCCCAACGTCTGGTGACCCATCT
>JALYLT010000251.1 GCA_030774095.1 Chloroflexota bacterium | reverse complement strand
GAGCAATCCCTGGCCCCACGCTCGACGTACACGACGCGGTGGGCTCCGCTGCGCGCGCGACAGGAGCCGCGGCGGCGAAGAGCGCCGCGCTGCTACAGAGGAGCGCCGCGACCAGGAAATACTTCATCGCCGATCGCACTCGCGCCTCCCCGTAAGGGTCAATCTAGCGCTACGGACTCGGGCTGGGCGACGGCGAGGCTGAGGGCGATGCGGCCGGCGACCCGGAAGGTGACGCGGTCGGCAGCGGGGTCGCAGTCGGTGACGGCGACGGGAGCGGTGTGCAGCCCGGACTGCCCGGAGTGAGCTCGACGGTCTGGAGGACACCGGTCACGTCGACGTCTTTCTGCTGGTAGCCCTCCGCGCAGATCATCACCTTAGAGTTCTTGCCCGGGTGGGGCGCGACGACGGTGTTCACCGCCTCGCCGGAGGTGGCGAGGACCGTGGTGCCCTGTCGGATGTCCGCCTTCTGGATGTGCTTATCGGGGTTGCCCGCCTCGAGGATGATCACCGTCCACGACGTCGGCTTCATGCGGATCTCGTCCTGCGTGGTGGGCACGCTCGTCCGAAGGTACGCGTTGGCGTCGACGCGCAGCCGCGACTGACGCGGCAGGTTCGGGAACTCGAAGCTCCCGTTCACATCGGTCCCGACGACCCGTTGGCCGTGCGTGAGCGACGCGTTGATGATCCCTTGGTCCGTGAAGTCATCGACCACGCGGCCGCGCAGGTCGATCGTGTTCACCCAGCCGCCCAAGACGGTGGCCAGGAACAGGACGAGGATGGGGAGCACCGCGGCGTTGCGGTGCCTTAGAAGTCGGCGCAACTAAAAGAAAAGGCTAACGTCCGACCGCGTCGGCGTCGAATGCGCTCACCGTATCTCCCGGGCGAGGAACGCGAGGACCCGCTGCTCCCACTCGACGGTGTGCGTGTCGAACGCCTTCACGTGTTCGCAGCCGGGCACGAGCCAGAGCTCGGTCCCCGGGTTCGTGCTCGCGGCTTTGAGCTCGACGCCGTGATGTCGAAACACGGTCGTGTCGTTCTCGCACTGGATGAAGAGCCACGCGCGCTCGGGATGATCGCGCACAACTTCGGCCGGCTTGATCATCGAGAGATCGAGATCGAAGAAGACGCGCGACATCAGGACGATGCCCGGCGTAAACCAGCTCGGCAGCCCGGTGTAGTTCGGCGCCACCTCGCCCACAACGGTGCTGCCATCAGCGAACGCGGAGTCGGTGATGACGGGACCGATGGAGGGATCGGCCTTCACGGTCATGATCGCGCTGCCGCCGCCCATCGACTCGCCGATGATCGCGACACGCTTCCGATCGATGCCCGCCTTGCGCTGAGCGAAGTCGATAGCTGCGACGACGTCGCGCGGCTCGTACTCGCCGAGCGAGTAGCGCAGGCCCTCGCTCTCGCCGTGGCCGCGGAGATCGAAGAGGAGCACTGAATACCGATTCGCGAGAAGGAACTGCGCGATCTTCTGCGGATCGAACGACGACTTGATCCGGTTCGCGCCGCGGCCGTGGACGATCACGACGGCACGGTCAGCCGACGGCACCGGGAACCACCAACCCTTGAGCAGGAGGCCGTCGGTGCTCCTGAATGAAACGTCTTCATATGTCGCCGCAACGCTCGCGGCTGGGGGGTCCAGGGGCTGGCGCGTGGGCTTCGTCAGGCCGTCGGCGACGCGGTAGGACACTCCGCCGTACGCCAGTAGTCCTAGTACGAAGAGGGCAGAAGCCCCGCGAACCGCCCAAATACGCCAATTCCCCATGCCAGGGGACGAACTGTACGCCCGGCGCACCTAACGTCAGCGGCCGCTGTCTCGTTCGACAGCTAGCAGGAGGTGTCTGTCTAGATGTTGGAAAAGCTCTTATCTGTTCTTCTTCACGCGAAGGGCGGCGCCGTGGCGACCGTGCTCGTCCTGGGGGCGAGCGGGGCGCTGGTGACCGCGACGGTCGAGAACGGACTCAGCACCGTCACGATCACGCAGCCAAGCACGACGACGACTTCGTCAGAAACGACCACGACGAATACGACGACGACCAATCCGGCGATCCTCGCGCTCTTCAGTCGCACGAGCGCGGAGCAGGACCCGACGGCGCCTGCGACGGGCAACGGCTGCTCTGACGCGGCGCACAAGATGAACTCGGCCGTAAAGATCGTCAACGACGACTTCAAGACCGCTCACGCGGCGGCGCTCGCGCGGAGCAAGGACGCCGAGAAGACCGCAGATGCCAGGAAGCTCGTCAAGGACGCTGACAGCAAGATCAAGGACATCCGTCAGGCCGCGGTGAAGGAGATCCACGAGCTGTTCAAGTCCGACGAGTGCAAGGGCAACGCCGACGAGGACAGCGACCAAGACGAGGACAGCGGCGATGAGGACGATTCGACCGTCGCGATCAGCTGCACGGACGCCAAGGCGTGCGCTGACGCCGCCGTCGCCGAGATGGACAAGGTCGTCGCGGAGCTGAAGACCGCGCTCGAGGCGCCGGCAACGGCTCCGGCGACCACGAACACGAACACCGCGCCCGGCAAGTCAGACAAGGCCAACCGCGACACGCACGACAACAAAGGCAAGGGCAAAGGTCGCGGCTAGCGCAACCTAGTCCCCCTGCGTCGAAGAGGCCCGCTGGTATCGGCGGGCCTCTTCCTTTGTCCCGTTCAGGTGCGTTGCAGAGCGGTCTCCGCGCCTAAGGCGGTAGGCAAGCAGGCCGTTATGCGTGTGGAGGGCTGAATGCTCGCAAAACTTCTCGCGTATCTCGCACACGCCAAGGGCGCCTCGATCGCGATCGTGGTGACGGTCAGCGCTGCCACGGCGACGGTCGGCGCAGTGACGCCCGAAGTCCAGGACGCGGTACGTGACGTTGCCGCGGCCGTCGGCCTCGACACACACGGCGCGAACGCCCTGCGCGGCTGCGATGACCAGACCGGTCAGCCCGCGGTCGTCGCGCAGCGCAACGCCGCCGACAAGCTCCTCCGCGCGGCGTATGAGGCGGCTCACAAAACGCTCATCGACCTCCGCGGTGGGAAGGATCTGGACGAAAAGCTCGTGGGCGACGTCGTCCGCGACTACGACGACCAGCTGCGCGACGCGCTGAACAAGTCGCTCGCGGATGTCGCGGCGCTGACCCTCGGTCGCGAGGGCCAGGTCCGCAAGGCCGAGTCAACTTCGCCGGCAGTCGTCGTGGGCGGCGCGACGCCCCCGACGGCCGTCGGTACAAGCACACCGTGCCCGGCGACGGACACGACCGCGAACAGCTCGCCGAAGCCCAGCACGTCGCCGAAGCCCAGCGGCAGCCCCGAGCAGGGCCGCGTCGCGGTCGCAAACCGCACGACGCTCAACGACGCGCTGCAAGCGATCGTCGACAAGACGACCGAGGACATGAAGACGCTCGTGAAGAAGGCGACCGACGAGGTCGCGAAGCTACCGGTGCCCGAAGTCAAGGGTAGAAAGCCGAGCGCCAAGCCGACCCGCTAACTAATCGACAGCATTCCCCTCTCTGCGAAGAGGCACCCGCCCCCGGGTGCCTCTTCCCATTACGGCGAGAACGACGACGAGCGCGAGCCAGACCACGCCGAGCGCGAAGTCGAGTGGCGTCGCGCGCACGATCGACGGGAACGCGGCGGCGGGATCGGGACGGACCAGGCGTCCGACGAACTCGAAGAGCTGACCGTCCCGCTCGGTGAGGCGGATGTCGGCCGCGAGGTCGTAGCGGATGTTCGGCAGCACCGCGAAGACGTAGGCGATGAACAGCGAGAACGCCGCCAGCCCCGCCGCGGACCACGTCACAAAGGCGCGCCGCGCGACGGGACGCAGGCTCAGGGCGCGCTCGAGGCCGGCCGCGAGAAGCACCGCGAAGAACGGGAAACCGCCGAGGATGTACCGCGACGGCGGTGCGCCGTCCGCCCACCAGTACGCGATGCTCGCGATGAAGATGAAGGCGGCGAGCCAGCCCAGGAAGAGCG
>JALYLT010000250.1 GCA_030774095.1 Chloroflexota bacterium | reverse complement strand
CAGGGTCATTTCGATCCCGAGCGCACGCTCGCAGTGCTCGACGAGGTCCTCACAGCGCACCGCGGGTCGGTCCAGCCCGTGGCCGACATGTCGTGGGCGATCGGCCGTTCGCCAGGGGCGGGTGATCTGGTCGCCTACGAAGCTCGCTTCAACGAGGCGCCGTCTCGGTATGGCGATATCGTGATCTGCACCTACGACTCGGCGCGCTTTGCCGCCGCCACGATGCTCGACATTCTGCGTGCACATCCGGTCGTCATCCTCGGCGGGGTTCCGCAAGAGAACGGCCTCTACGCCGCGCCTGCTGCTTTGATCAACGAGCTCAAGGGTCGTGCGGCGGTCGCCACACAGCGGGGCGTCCAAGGTTGATCGAGGCGTGACGGAATGGTCATGTCTTGGCGAGAACGCGCGGTTCACCATCCTGGGGGGACGCGTTTATGGGATCAGCTCGTCCAGGGCGCGTAGCAGCGCTTCGATGGTGAATGGCTTGCCCAACAGCGCCGCCGCGCCCGAGCCGATCGGACTCCTGAAAGGCGGGTTCATGCGCGGTGCACACGATGATCGGCGGCGATGGATACCGCTCTTTGACGCGTCGTACCCAGGCGCGTGCGAGGGCGCTCTTGTAGGGGCGGAGGCCAACCAGGTCGGTGATCACAAGGTCGGGAGCCGCGTCTGCCGGCACGCGCTCCAGGTCCTCGACGAACGTGAGGTCGTAGCCCTCGTCGCTCAGCACCTGGCGGATGAGGTTTCGTACGTCGCGGTCGTCCTCGATGACCAAGATCTGAGTTACGCACCGGACGTTGTCGAACTCGGTCCCGGGGTGCAAATTTGACAAGCGTCGAACTAGGTGGAGGGACACATGGCTACTCAACGGATCATTGATCACGGTGCGGTCGCACTGGCCGAGGCGCGCATGCTGCCGCCCCGGTCCGCTCGTGAGGCCCAGCGCCTCCTGATGTGTCTCTGCGATCCGACACGCCTCAAGATCGTCCGCGCGCTCCAGGCGACCGAGCTTGCCGCCGGCGACCTCGCGGTCGTTATCGACCGAAGCCGCTCAGCGACCAGTTATCACTTGCGGATACTGCGCGACGCCTCCGCTGAGCTGACCCGCCGTCAGCAGAACGTCATCCGCTACCGACTATCGACCGATCTTACTGCCGACGTGCTCCACGCGGTCGGATCGGCCTTCGACATGCTCTCACCAACCTAGGTCGATCAAGCACGTGTGGCGATGCCGAAATAGGGCATGACTAAATCGTCATGACGCTGCTCGCAGGTCGCGGGAGCATCGTCTCGTAGGGGCGGCCAGCCGGTGGGCTGGCTGGAGGCGCGATGGCCACGCGACAGGAAACAAGAAAAGGGAACGATCCGCTCGGGAAGCCGTGGGTATTGCTCGTCGAGGACGAGCCGACCCTCAGCAAGCTCGTGGGCAATCTGCTCGATGAAGCCGGGTACGAGCACGTTTCGATCGCAGATCATGATCAGATCGCCAGCGCGATCCTTCGCTGGCGGCCCAAGTGCGTCATCCTCGACAGCGACCCCGGGTCGAAGGGTCACCAGCGCTCCTGGGCCGACGCGGCCGCGATCCGCCGGGCTCATCCGGATCTGCCTGTCCTGATGTTCACAGCAGATCCGGCCGCCATGGCCGAGGCCCGAGCGCGCACGACCGCCCGCAGCAAAGCTGCGGACTACGCCGGTGTGCTCGATAAGCCGTTCCTCGTCGTCGAGTTCCTTGCCACCCTGCGGCACGCCGTGGACGGACCGCAGACGCCGCGCGCGTCGGACGGGAAGGGACTTTCCACCGAGGCTATCAGCGTGTTCCCGGAGCTCGCTGGACCGGATTCGGAAGGCTGGGCCGTCACCGATTTCTTCAGCATGGCGGTGCATGAGCTGCGCACGCCGTTGACGACGATCGACGGTCAGGCCCAACGCGCCCAGAGGCTCCTCACGAAAGATCCGGTTCGTGCGGCCGAGGCGCTCGACCTGCTGCGTGAGCAGACCCGACGCTTGGCCCGGCTTATCAGCGACCTCCTCGATCACGCTCGCGTGGGCGCTGGTGCGCTCAGCCTCGACGTTGTGACGTTCGATCTCGGCGTCGCGACCGCGATCACCATCGGCCTGCACGAGCACGAGGAAACCCCGCGCATCACGTTCCGGGGGCCGCCGCAGGCACTGCGCGTTCGAGGCGATCCGGATCGGTTCGCCCAGGTCCTCTCAAACCTCCTGGACAACGCGGTCAAGTACAGCCCGCCAGGTTCGCCCGTCGACGTCTCGCTCGCGGCAGTCGGCAAAAATGCCGAGCTCCGCGTGACGGACCGCGGCATCGGCGTGCGATCCGAAGAGCGCGACATGCTCTTCGCGCCGTTCTTCCGGAGCTCGCGCACACGCGACATCGCCGGTACGGGCCTGGGCCTCCACATCAGCCGGCGGATCGCCGAGCAGCATCGCGGCGACTTGACGCTGGAATCGAGCAGCAGCGTGGGTAGCGTCTTTGTACTCAAACTGCCACTGGCGGACGGGGAATGACGAACCGCATCATCTCGGACCCGCCGCTCGCGCGTTTTCTGTTCTCGGACACTCGCATGGCTCCGGTGTGGCTGCTGATCCGCATCTACGTCGGCTGGGCCTGGCTCGAAGCCGGATGGCACAAGGTCGAGGCGGTGGGCGCCGGCAACTACATCATCGACGGGTCCGGCATCCTGGCGTTCTGGACGCGGATCGCCGCGATCCCCGCCGCGCCCGCGAAACCGGCGATCACCTACGACTGGTATCGCGGCTTCATCCAGCTCCTCATCGACAACCACGCCGAAGTCGTCATGGGCAAGGTCATTGCGTTCGGCGAGACTGCGGTCGGCATCGGACTCATCCTCGGCGCGTTCGTCGGTATCGCCGCGGTTGGTGGCGCGTTCATGAACCTGAACTTCATGCTCGCTGGCAGCGCCAGCACCAACCCGGTGATGCTCCTCCTCGGCTTCCTCTTGGTGCTCGCGTGGAAGACCGCCGGCTACATCGGTCTCGACCGATTCCTCCTGCCGCTGCTGGGCACCCCGTGGCGCGCCAAGAACGACGACAAGCCCTCGCGCCCTCGGGTCATCGCGTCGCGCACCGCGCCCGTCTGATGTAGAGCGATCCGGTCGCGCCGCGGCGGGCCTCGCCGCTCGCGTAGTCTGCGCTGCCATGGACAGTGGTCCGCTGTGGCTCGACGCGGAGACGATGCGCAGGCTCGGGCGCGAGACCGTTGACGCGATCGCCGATCGACTGACGCGCCCGTGGGACGCGACACCGGTCGTGACCGCGCTCTCACCTGAAGACCTCGCCGCACGCCTGCAGGAGCCGGCGCCCGAGGACGGGCGCCCTTTCGATCAGCTCCTCGCGCGTCTCGAAACCGACGTGCTGCCGTTCATGGCCCGCAACGAGCATCCGGGCTACTTCGCGTACATCCCTGGATGCGGCACGTGGCCCTCCGCGCTCGGTGACCTCATCGCGAGCGGTCTGAACATGGACGTGGGCTCGTGGGGACTGTCAGCGGGCCCGAGCCAGCTCGAGCTCGTCGTGCTCGACTGGTTCAAGGAGTGGATCGGCTATCCGGCGGATGCGGGCGGCGTTCTCACCAGCGGTGGCTCCGCTGCGAACATGACCGCGCTCGCGTGCGCTCGCGAGTCGCTCGTCGGTGCGATGTCAGATCGACTTGTCGTGTACTGCGCCGACCAGGCGCACTCCTCTATCGCCCGCGCCGCGCGCATCCTCGGCTTCCGCCCCGATCAGGTTCGGGTCCTGCCGGTCGACGATCAGTACCGGCTCCGGCCCGAGGCGCTCAGCGCCGCGATGGACGCCGATGCGCGTGCCGGACGTGAGCCGCTCTTCGTCGCCGCCGCCGCCGGATCGACGAGCACGGGATCCGTCGATCCTCTGCCGCAGATCGCCGCGATCTGCCGCGAGCGCGGCGTGTGGTTCCACGTCGACGGTGCATACGGC
>JALYLT010000249.1 GCA_030774095.1 Chloroflexota bacterium | reverse complement strand
ACGGCCACCGCGCCGATCGCGAGCGCGAGGAGCGATGAGACGAGGATCGCCGCGCCAAGCCCGAGGAGCAGGTCATCGCTGCCGAGACGCTGCCCTGCGATCGCCGCGGCGTACGCGCCGGCACCGAAGTACGCCGCGTGCCCGAGCGACGGCATGCCAGCAGAGCCGACCAGCAGATCGAGCGAGAGCGCGAGGATCGCGAGCACGAGCATGTCGCGGAGAATGCTGGTCGCATAGCGCGACCCTTCCCACGGCGTCGACCAGATCGGGAACGTGACCAGCAGCGCTGCAGCGACGAGCGCGGCGACTGGCAGGGCGAAACGCTTTACCGCGCCTCCCTCAATCTTCCGCATCGATACCCTCGATCCGACTGTTCAGGAATGGCGAGAAGTGACCGCGGTAGCGGTCTTGTAGCTCGGGCCGCATCCAATCGTCCCCGCGAACGACCTTCCGGCACCGCGGCGAGCCGCAATCGCAGGCCATCTTCCAATCGGCAATCGCTGTCTGCAAGGCGTAATCGACCGTGACTTCTTCGCCTGTGGAGATGTCTCTGCGCGCCTCGAGCGTGAATTCGTCCCGCATCCAAAGATTCGAGTCGCAGGAGTGGTTGCCGCTAGCGATCACCTCGTCATCTTCGAGTAGGACATTGGCTCCTTCACCGATCGCCGCGCTGTTGTACGTCGAGCGCGTTCCCGAGATCTGGCGCAGCTCGGTGTCACCGATGACGCGACCGCCAAGCGTTCCGACGACTTCGCCTTTCGCGATGGGCGCCGTCGCGAAGAGGCCGAGCCCTTCGATGGACGATGGCCGTGCGACGATCCGTGGATCAAGCCAGCATCGCGCAGGAGCTCGGATCATCGTGCTATCCGAATGCGGCCGAGGAGTCCCGTCGGCCGTATGAGGAGGACGAGCGCCATGATGGCAAAGATCAGCGCGAGCGCGAACTGTGGGAACAGCACTTTCCCGAACGTATCGACTGGACCGACGAGCGCGCTGCCAGCGACCGCGCCGGACAACGTTCCGAGTCCGCCGACGACCACGACGACGAGCGAATAGATGAGGTAGTCGACGTCCATGCCCGGATAGATCCCGAACACGGGCGCGGCGATGACGCCGGCGAGCCCCGCGAGGGCCGCGCCGACCGCGAAGGTCACCGCGAAGAGCCGGTCGATGTCGACACCGAGCGCCGCGAGCATCGGGGCGTCCTGCACGCCGGCGCGGATGAGCGCACCGACACGCGTACGACGGTGCACGATCGCGAGGACGAGGGCGAGAGCGACGCCGAAGGCGATGACGAACAGGCGGTAGACCGGATAGTCGCCGCCCACGATCGTGATCGCGTGGTCCAATCCGGCCGGGAATGGGATCGAGCGGATCTCGCGGCCCCAGGTGAGGCCGATCAGGTCGGCGATCACAAGAGATACGCCGATGGTGAGCAGCACCTGATCGAGATGACGGCCGCGAAGACGCCGTAGCAACAGGGGTTCCATGACCAGACCGAGCGCTCCGATGAGAAGTGGTGCCAGCACGAGTGCGAGCCAGAACTGGCCGGTCCGCTGCACGACGGTGAGCGTGATGTACGCGCCGAGCATGTAGAACGCGCCGTGGGCGAGGTTGACGACGTCCATCATTCCGAAGATCAGCGAGAGACCCGCCGCGAGTATGAAAAGCAAGGCGCCGAACGAGATCCCGTTCAGCGCCTGCACGACCGCGGTCTCGGGAGTCATCCCGAAAGACTATTTGCCCGGATCGGTCACGCGAGCGACCTTGCCAACGATCGTGTTGACGGCCTGGCCGCTCTGCACCTTCACCTCGCGGATGTACATGTCCTGGATCGGGTTGTGCGTTTCCTTATCGAACTCGAAGTCGCCGCGCGGGCTCTTGAATTTCACGTTCTCGAGCGCGGCGATGAACGCGTCCTTGTTCGTGGTGTCGCCCTTGACCGACTGC
Organism: Chloroflexota bacterium; assembly: GCA_030774095.1. Taxonomy (GTDB): domain Bacteria; phylum Chloroflexota; class Limnocylindria; order P2-11E; family P2-11E; genus CF-39. The sequence continues at coordinate 2,022 of JALYLT010000249.1, read as the reverse complement.
AGCGCGAGGTCGACCGTCTGCATGCCGTCCCAAGCCTGGACCGCGAAGACGTCGGGCAGCAGGCTGTACTCCTTCTGGTAGAGGTCTACGAAAGCCTTGTTCTCGGCGTTGTCGAGCGTGACCGCCCAGAACAACGAGGTGGTCGCGCCGTTCGCCTGCTCCTTGACTTCCTTCAGCACGTCCTGCTCGGTGAGGAAGCCGGCGCCGTTCATCTTGTAGCCGGCCGCCGGCATGCCGAGCTGGGTCCAGGCCTTGATGTAGTTGATCGCGTCCGTGCCGGAGAAGAAGGAGTAGATGTCTTTCGTGTTCTGCGCTTTGATCTGTGTCACGTACGGGAGGAAGTCGGCGCTGCCCAGCGGCGCCTTGAGCGAACCCGTGATCTTGCCGCCGCCCTTGGTGAAGCCGCTCGTGAAGTCGGCCGCGGACTCGTTGCCGAAGCCGTAGTCGGCGACGAACGTGAAGACTTCCTTCACGCCCTTCTGCGTCGCGAAGTACTCGCCGATCGGATAGCTGATCTGGTACGAGCTGAACGACGTTCGGAAGATGTACTTGCTCTTGCACGACGGCGTGCAGTTGGTCGTGGTGCGCGTGAGCGCGTTCCCACCCGCGTTCGTCTCGATGAAGATGAGCTTCGCCGCGTCGATCGCGTTGCGGACCGCGTACGCGATCGGCGTCGCGACGATGCCCATCATCAGGTCGACGCGATCTGAGTCGATGAACTTCTGGGTCATCTGCGCGCCGACCGCCGGATCGTTCGCCTCGTCGGCGTAGACCACGGTCACGGGACGGTTCGCGAGCGAGCCGCCCTTCTGTTTCAGGTACAGCTCCGTCGCGCGCTTCATGGAGTTGCCGAGCTCCGCATACACCTTCGTGAACGGCAGGAGCTGGCCGATCTTGAGCGCCGGGCCGGGCGACGCCGTCGGTGCCACGGTCGCCGCTCCGCTCGGGTTCGGCGTTGCCGCGGGACCGCAGGCCGCGATCGCCGCCGCCGCGGACGATGCCGCGAGGAATTGCCGTCTGGTGAGCCGGTAAGAGCGGCGTTCCGCGCCCTTGTTCTCGTCCATGTGCTCCTCCCCTACGCGGTGGTCTGACCGCGAGTGAGCCTACCCACCGCTCTGCGGACTGGCAAGCCCTACGCGTTTCTGTGACCCTATTTTCGGCATCTATCATAATGCTAGTGGTTTGCTATTGCTCCACTCGAAAGGGGAGGAAAGACATGATCCGCGAGAAGCCAGCGTTCATCGCACCGGGTCTGATCACGTTCCTGTTCCTGTTCGTGCTCGAGGTGCTCACGATCGCCGCACTCGTGGCGCTCATCGTCGGACGAGCTCCAGCGCTGCTGATCGTCCTCGACGTCATCGCCATTGCCGCGGTCGGCATCTGCTTCGGCGGGTTCCTCGTTGTCAGCCCGAACGAGGCGCAGGTGCTCCAGCTCTTCGGCAACTACGTCGGTACCGTCAACAAGCCGGGTTTCTGGTGGACCAACCCGTTCACGCTCCCCCGTCACAAGGTCTCGCAGCGCGTGCGCAACTTCGAGAGCGCGAAACTCAAGGTGAACGACCACGACGGCAATCCCATCGAGATCGCCGCCATCGTGGTGTGGCGTGTCAGCGATACCGCGGAGGCGGTGTTCCAGGTCGACAACTACGAGAACTTCGTGAAGGTCCAGACCGAGGCCGCGGTCCGCAACCTCGCGACGAGCTACGCCTACGACTCGCACCAGGACGATCGGCTCTCGCTGCGCACGAGCAGCGACGAGATCACCGGCCGCCTACGCAGCGAGGTCCAGGACCGTCTCGCGAAGGCCGGCATCGAGGTCATCGAGGCGCGCCTGTCGCACCTCGCCTACGCACCGGAGATCGCGCAGGCCATGCTGCGCCGTCAGCAGGCGAGCGCGGTCGTCGCGGCACGCGCCCGCATCGTCGAAGGCGCGGTCGGCATGGTGGAGATGGCCCTCGCGGAACTGTCGAAGCGGAGCGTGGTCGAGCTCGACGAAGAGCGGAAGGCAGCGATGGTCAGCAA
>JALYLT010000248.1 GCA_030774095.1 Chloroflexota bacterium | reverse complement strand
TGGCACGAGCGGCATCAGAGCAAGGGCGAGCGCTGCGAGCGGCCAGTTCGGACTGCCGTTCGTCAGCAGTGCGCCGAACAGCACGTAGCCGATCGCGACCCACGCGACAGCGGCCGCGCCTTCCTGGACCACGACGAGCGTGCAGACCGCGGCTGCGACGACCGCGCCCCAGAGCACCAGGTCCGGGATGCTGATGCCGAAATTTCCACCGCTCTCGCTGAACGCGAACACTCCCATGATGAGCGCGTCGATTCCGGCTACGAAGGCTTTTGCGCGACGGGACATCGGCGAAAGGCTAACCGAGGATCGAGCGCCGGTTCCTCGCTACGACTTGCGCGTGAGGCGCACGACCGGGATCTCGCGATCGGTCTTCACGGCGTAGGCGCCGTAGCCCGGCGCGAGCGCGACGATCCGCTTCCAGGTGTTCTCACGCTCCTGGCCATCGAGCGATCGTGACTCGACAGCGACATGCTCGCCAGCGACATCGATGGACACATCAGTCGGCCGTCGCGCGAGATTCAGATACCACGCCGGATGGGTCGCCGCACCGGCGTTGGCCGCGACGATGAGCCATGTATCAGTGCGCGCTGGGTCATCGTCGAACCAAGCGAGGGCGGACTGCCTGCGCTTGCCCGTCTTCGCGCCGGCAGTCGTGAGCAGGAGGAGGGGCCGTCCCTGGATCCGCATCCGCCGGCCAAATAATCGGAACATGCCGACATTGACCGCGGTGAAGATGCGCATCATCCACGGCGGCATCTTCGAGAAGAACTCGGTCCCACGCGTGCCCCGCGGCGTCAGTTTGACGGACATGCGGGAACGCTACTCCAGCGTAGGTTGTACGTCAGTGCGATGAGCGACACCCAGATCATCGAGCTGGACGAGCCCGAGTCCGCTGCGACACGGGTACCGTGGCGCGCTGGATCGCTCACCATCGCTGCGGCCCCGCTGGTCGTTGTCGCACTTGTCGTTTCGCTGGTCGTGCCGCAACTCGCCGACAGGGCGACGGCGAAGCCGGAGCCGACACCCGGTGGCGGATGGCTGACCACGCCAGAGCCGCAGGCGACGTTCCTTGGCACGACGCAGTTCGTGGTGTCGCTCGGCGGGGCGTCTGCGGAAAGTGGCGATGCCGAGGTGCTCGCAGGCCAGCACTGGGTCGGACTCGGTCCGAGCTACCCCGCACGAGGTGATGTCGCCGAGGCCGTGCTGAACGGAGCCGCTTACGTCATCGGCGGGACCGGAACGACGGAGGACGGCCGGCACGTTTATCGGTATGACCCAATCACTGGCATACGCGAGCCAGCTCCGGACCTCCCGGTCTCGCTCGATCACGCGATGGCCGCGACGCTGAACGACCGCATCTACGTGTTCGGCGGATTTGTCTTCGGCCGACCGACCGATCGCGTCTTCAGCCTCGGCGCGAACGACGCGCGTTGGATCGAACATTCGGCGATGCCGGCAGCGCGCGCGGCGGGCGGCACCGCGGTCGTCGGCGACCGCATTTACATCGTCGGAGGCGTCACGGAGAACGGCGGCTGGGTCAAGGAGGTGTGGGTGTACGACCGCGGCAAGCTCATTACGGGCTTCGCGACGATACCAACTGCACGCGACCACCTCGCGGTCGGCACGTACCAAGGACGCGTGTGTGCCGCGGGCGGCAACGGGGGCGAGCGCTCCTTCGAGTGCTACGACCCCGTGCGCAATGAATGGACAGTCATGCCCGACCTACGCAAGCCGGTCATCGGTGGTAGCGCGGTCGAGGCCGCAGGCTGGTTCTGGGTCGTGTACGCGTCCGACGTCCACGTCTTCACGATCGATCACTGGCATTTCGGTCCGCGACCACAGTCCCCACGCGCGGGGCACGCGCTCGTCGTGATCGATGGCGCGCTGTATCTCATTGAGAACGGAATGGGCGCGTATGCACCCATGGAGATGCTTCGACCGCGGCCCTGACGCTAGTGGGCCGGTTCCTGCCCGAGGAAGATGCGCGTGTAACCCCACGGCTCGCCAGGACGCAGCGGCTCGGGCTTGGTGCCGTCGAGATTCATCAGCATCGCCTGCTCGTCACATGCGAAACGCTTCGGGCACACGGGGCACTCGGCTGCGCTCTTCTCCGGGAGCCGGCCAAGGCTGATGAGCGTGAAGCCGCAGCGCTCGAAGAACTCCGGTACCAGTGTGAGCGCGAACACGCGGCGCAGGCCGAGCGTCCTCGCCCGCTCGACGCACCCATCGACGAGGGCCTTCCCCACTCCGCGTCGTGACGTCTCCGGCTTCACGGCGAGCGAGCGGATCTCGGCGAGGTCACGCGTGAGCACGGCGAGGGCGCAGCAACCGGCGAAACCGGCGTCATCGGCGACGATGTAATCGCGAAGGTTCTCGAGGAGGAACTCGGGCGAGCGCGACAGCATCAGGTCTTGCGCCGCATATCCGTCGATGAGCGTTCGCATCGCGTCGACATCGTCCGCGCGCGCCGGCCTGATGTGCAGGCTCATGCGAGGAGCGCGGTGCGGGCTTCTTCGATCGCCGCTCGCACGCGCTCGGGCGCCGTTCCGCCTGGCGACGATCGCGACGCAAGGGAGCGCACGACGTCGAGCTCCTCGACCGCGGTGTCGCCGAAGCGCGGGTCGACGGCGCGCAGCTCGCCGAGCGTGACGTCGGCCATGTCTTTCTTCTGCGCGATCCGGTCCCGCACCAGACGACCGACGATCTCGTGCGCTTCGCGGAACGGCACGCCTCGGCGCGCAAGGTGGTCGGCGAGATCGGTCGCGGTCAGCATCCCGCGCTCTGTCGCGCGGCGCATCGCGTCGCGGTCGAATCGCAGGCCGCTCACGACGAGCGCGAGCGTCTCGAGGGCCGGGATCACCGCGGCCGCGTCGTAAAGGGGAACGCGGTGCTCCTGCAGGTCGCCGTCGTACGCGAGGGGCAGGCCTTTGAGCGTCGTGAGAACGGCGACGAGGTCTCCGACGATGCGGCCGGTGCGGCCGCGCACGAGCTCAGCGACGTCCGGGTTCTTCTTCTGCGGCATGATGCTCGACCCCGTCGCGTGCCGATCCGAGATCTCGGCGAAGCCGAACTCGGCACTGGTCCACAGCACGAGCTCCTCGGCGAAGCGCGACGCGTGCACGGCCACGAGCGCACACACGTACGCGAAGTCCGCGATGAAATCGCGGTCCGCCACGGCATCGATGCTGTTGCGGAAGGTGCGCGCCAGACCCAATTCCCGCGCGACGGCCTGCGGATCGATGTCGTAGGGGACACCGGCCAGCGCGCCCGCCCCGAGCGGCGACACGGCCGCGCGCTCGCGCGCCTCGGCCACGCGCACTCGGTCGCGCCGCAGCGCCTCGACATGCGCGAGCAGATGGTGCGCGAGCGATACCGGCTGCGCGCGTTGCAGGTGCGTGTAGCCGGGCATCACGGTGTCGGACTCCTCCGCGGCACGCTCGACGAGCGCGCGCGCGAGCGACCGCAGCGCGGCATCGAGTCCGTCGAGGAGCTCGACCACGAGCAGGCGGAGGTCGAGCGCGATCTGATCGTTGCGGCTGCGGCCTGTGTGCAGCTTCCCCCCGACCGCGCCCGCCCGCTCCGTCAACACACGCTCGACCGCCGAGTGCACGTCCTCGGCATCGGCGGGCCATGCGAAGGTCCCGCTCGCGATCTCCCCGGCGATGCCTTCGAGCTCACGCACGAGCATCGCCGCCTCGTCCTTCGAGATCACGTTCTGACGGCCGAGCATCCGTGCGTGCGCGATGCTGCCGCGCACGTCATGCGTCGCGAGGCGCTTGTCGAGCTCGAGCGACGCGGTGAAATCGCGCACCTGTGGGTCGAGCGCGCCCTCGAAACGTCCCTTCCACAGGTCCTTGCTCACTTGGCCTTCTTCTTCGTCGCCTTCGGCGCCTCAAGGGCCTTCTTCGGCACGTCGAGCGTCGCCTCGCTGCCCTCACCCCAGAGCGCCTGGATCCGCGCCTGCGTGCGCAGCGGCAG
>JALYLT010000247.1 GCA_030774095.1 Chloroflexota bacterium | reverse complement strand
TTACCTCGCGCGGGGGATGCCGAGTGGCTGGGGGGTATCGGTGTTTAGGGACGGGGCGGCTCGTATGCCCGCCAGGCATCGAGGCCGTGCGCAGTAGACGGCCACGCCAGCTCCTCGAGCGCGGGAAGCTCCGCGCGCGGGAAGAAACGCGCCTCGGAAGCCTCGTCGGGCGCGACCTGCAGCTCGCCGCGCTCGATGCGTGCGCGGTAGACGACGACCAGGATCGGAAAGCCCGGCCGCATCCAGCTCGCGATCAGGCCGTGGAGGCTCACGTCGAAACCAGTCTCCTCCGCGGTCTCACGCACCGCGGCCTGCTCCGGTGTCTCGTCGTCCTCGACCAGACCGCCGGGGAGCGCCCAGTGGCCATCCCTCGGACCGTAGTTCAGGCGCACGAGGAGCACTCCGCCGTCCCGCTCGACGATCGTGTTCGCGCCGATCTGCACGTGCATGAAGTCGGCGAAGCCGCAGACCGGACAGGTCGGCCGGTCGCGCCCGTCGATACGGGTCGGGACGAGCGCGGTGCCGTCGCGCGGGCAGAACGCGAAGCGCGCCGCCCGGTGGATCACCCCTTGGCGAGTCGTTCCTTCAGGTAATCGATCGACTTCACCGGCGACGGATCGGCACCGTTGAGGAGCGCGACATAGAAGGAGACGTAGTCGGTGAACAGGGTCAGCTGCAGGACCTCGGAGAGCATGTTCGCCCCGCTGAACTGCAGCGTCTTGTGCGGGACGCTCGCGCGGTCGAGGAGCTCGCGTGTCACGTCGAACCTCAGCTTGTGCCGCGGGTTGTCCCGGTCGCTGCGCAGCAGAAGAACGGTGAGCGCATCGCGTGCGATGTCGGGGTGCGGGAAGCCGACGACGCCGTTGTGGTTCAGCTCGGGCAGGACGTCGAAGGCGCCCCAGTTCTTCGCGTTCTCATTCCACTGGCCCTTGACGCGTCTCGCCATCACGCCGAGCACGCCGCCGCCGTAGGCGAAGATGATGCGGCCGTAGAGCTCGATCGCCAGCTTCTTCGCGTCATTCGTTCGCGCGCCTTCGTGCACGCGCTCCTCGAGCTTCGCGACGTCGGCGAGCGCCGCGTCGATGTCAGCGCTCAGGTCACGAACGAAACCGAGCCCAGTGAGCGCGCCCAACACGAGTCCAAGGGAGTAGCCGAGGGCAGCGCGCGGCTGCGCCGGATACGAGAAGGTGATGACGGGATACTTCGCCGCACGCGCGAGCTCCGCGATCCGTCCGCCGGTCGTGAGCACGAGCACCCGCGCGCCACGGCGCTGCGCTTCCTCGAAGCTCGACAGCGACTCCTCGGTGTTGCCCGAGTACGACGAGGCGATCACCAGCGAGTCGCGCCCGACATATCCGGGAAGTCCGTAGTCGCGATGCACGCTCATGGGGACCTTGAGCTCGCCGGCGAGCAGCGCCGCAGCGAGGTCGCCGCCGATCGCCGAGCCGCCCATGCCGGCGACCGTGATGTTGCGCACGTCTCCGTGCGCCGGCGGAAGCTGCGCGGCGCGCGCGATCGTCCATGCATCGCGCACCTGCTTCGGAAGATCCTTGATCCGATCGAGCATGTTCCCGGGGTCCGCCGCGCGGATGCGCTCGACCGATTCGATGACCGATGTATCCATCACGTGCTCCCTAACACCATCTTCTGTCCCAGGTCGAGCATCGGCGCGAGCTCCGACTCGTCACGCGTCTCGGCATAGACGCGCACGAGCGGCTCCGTACCCGAGAGACGCATGAGCAGCCACGAGCCGTCGTCGACGAAGAACTTCACGCCGTCGCCGGTGTCGAGGTCGACGACCTTCTTCACCGTGTGCCCGGCGAGCTCGCGTGGTTTGGCCGCGCGCAGCCGCTCCATGATCTTCGGCTTCTCCTCGCCGTAGCTCGCGGCGTCGAGGCGCAGGTCACGGCGCAGATAGAAGGAGGGGCCGGCCAGATCCATCAGCTCGGCGATGAGCTGCGAGGGCTTCTTCTTGGTCTTGAGCATGAAGTCGAGAAAGAAGAGGTCGGCGACGATGCCGTCGCGCTCGGGAAGATGCATCGCGAAGCCGAAGCCACCGGACTCCTCGCCGCCCATCATCGCCCCCGTCTCCTGCATCTTCGGCCCGATGTACTTGAAGCCCACCGGCACTTCGTACACGGGAACGCCGTACTTCTCGCCGAGACGATCGACCATCGACGTCATGTTCACCGTCTTCACGACCGGCTGGCGCAGCTTGCGGACCTCGATGAGGTACCACATGAGCAGCGCGTACGTGGTCAGCGTCGTCACGAAGCGGCCCTTCTCATCACCGAGTCCGGCGCGATCGGCGTCACCATCGACCGCGAGCCCGACATCCGCTTTCTCGGCGGTGATGCGCGCGAGGAACTCGTCGGTGTTCGGCGGTATCGGCTCGGGGTTGAGGCCACCGAAATACGGGTTGCGCTCGCCGTGGAGCTCCACGATCTGCGTCTTGCCGCCGCCCAGCAGGCGCGGGAAGTACCCGCTCGCGCTGCCGAACAGCGGCTCGCACACGATGCGATAGCTCGCGCCGCGGAACGCGTCGAGGTCGAACAGTTCGGCGACCCGCGCGAGGTAATCAGGCGCGGGATCGAAGAGCTCGATCCGGCCGGCGGTCTTCGCCTCATCGAAGGGCATCCGACGCACGTCCTTCGGTCGCGATTCGAGCGGGCGGATGACGGCCTCCAGCTCTTTGAGCATGTCCGGCGCGGCTGCGGCGCCCGTCTCCGATTTGACCTTGAAGCCGTTGTCGGGCCACGGGTTGTGGCTCGCCGTGATGACGATCCCGGCCTTGGCCTTTTTCCGCATCGTCGCGTACGAGAACGACTGCGTGGGCGCGGCGGCCGTCGACAGGAACACGTGGATGTCGTGGGCGGCGACGACCTCGGCAGCGGCGGCGGCGAAGTGCTCCGATGCGAAGCGGCGGTCGTAGCCGATGACCACGCCGCGGCCCGCCTCGCCGCTCTTCTGGACCCACTCGGCGACGGACTGCGCGCACACGCGCACCGCGTCGAACGTGTACTCCTCCGCGATGCGCGCGCGCCAGCCATCGGTGCCGAACACGATGTTCATGCGGTCGCTCCGCGCCCGGGGGCCCCTACCCCCGCCACCGCCTTCACTTGTCCTCGCCAGTACTCGAGGGTATCCGCGAGCGATGTGCGTAGATCGATGCGCGGCGCCCAGCGCGTGCGCTTGCGGAAGCGGCCCGCGTCGAGCGCGAACGCCGTGGGCTCTCCCGACCGCACGCGCTCCGGGTCGAGCTCCGCGCGCACGGGCACGCGGGCGAGCGCGATGAGCGTCCCCAGGATCTCGGCGATCGGAACGGCCTGGCCACTGCCGACGTTGTAGACGGCCGTGCCCGCGTCCGAGAGGTCCGCCGCGAGCGCGTACGCCGCGGCCATGTCGCGCACGTCAAGGAAGTCCCGTCGCGCGTCGAGGAGACCGTGCCGCACGACCCCTTCCGCAAGACCGGCTTCTGCCTCGGCGATCTGCTTCGCGAAGGCCGACGCCGCGAGACCCGGATGCTGCCGCGGGCCGATCTGGTTCGCGGGACGGAGCACGGTCGTCGCGGCACTGCGTCGGTCGCCGAACTCGCGGACCAGTGCCTCCGACGCGACCTTCGTCGCGGCGTAGACGTTCCCGGGTCGCAGCGGCGCGCTCTCGTCGACAAGCTCACTGTCGGGAGCGCCGTACACATCGGCGCTCGACGCCATCACCAGGTGGACCGCCGGATGTGCGTCGAGCGCGGAGAGCAGCGTCGCAGTGCCGAGCACGTTGATGCGCACCGCGGAGACGGGATCGGCCGTGGCGAGCGTCGGCACCGCCTGCGCCGCAAGGTGCACCACCGCATCCGGGCGCACGGCATCGAGCGCGGAGCTCAGCGCGGCGGCATCGAGGATGTTCGCACGGTGAATGATCACGCGGTCCGCGACGGCGGCGAGATGCGCGAATGGTGGATCCTCGTGCGCGATGCCATGTAC
>JALYLT010000246.1 GCA_030774095.1 Chloroflexota bacterium | reverse complement strand
CCGGTGCCTGACGTCTTCGTCTGCGTCGACACGCCGTTCACCACCGGCCGCATCTGCCGGCCGAGCGGCTTCGACGGCTCGTATGCGGTGACGACACGCGCCGGCCCGACCTACATCGTCAGCGTCATCCCGCCCAGGGGTAGCGGCTACATCGCCGAGTACTGGAAGGGCAAGCACAACTGGGTCGAGGCGGATCCGGTGCCGCTTGGCACCGGCGACACCACGGTCGATCTCGTCCTGAGGCGCGGCGTGATCGTGAAGGGCACGATCAAGGACAAGCGTGGTGTGCCCGCCGTGAGCGCGACGATCAACTTTGGGGACCCCCGCTTCGTGGAGGCCGCGGGCGCGACCGATGGCACGGGCGCGTTCGAGGTCGTGGTGCCGCCCGGGAAGTACCACGTCGACGTCTTCCCGCCGCGCTTTCCCGGGAACCTCGTGGGCCGCGAGATGGAGATCGACGCGCCTGGGGCGGTCGACGTCGACATCGTGCTCGAGGACGTCGCCCCTTAACGGCGTAGAGTGGACGTGCGCCCGCCCCACGCGGGCCGGGCAGCTCTCCATACGCCCAAGGAGTCGTCTGTGTTCGATCGCTTTTTCAAGCCCTCCGTTGTTGTCCACGCCCATTGCGACATCCCCTGCGGGATCTACGACCCGACGCCCGCAAAGATCGCTGCAGATACCGTCGCCAAGATGGTCGAGAAGATCGGCGCGCTGCCCAAAGATGCGATGGACGCAACCACGCACGGCAACTTCGTCCGCATGACCCTGGTCAAGGAAGAGCACGCGCAGATCTGCAAGAAGGAGCTCGAGATCCTCTGGAGCGACTACTTCAAGCCGGAGCACCTCGAGAAGTACCCGAAGCTGCATGACATGTTCTGGAAGGCCGCGAAGCTCTGCTCGAAGAACAAGCAGAACGTCGATGCCGCTGCGGCCGCGGAGCTGCAGGCCGCGGTGAAAGAGATCAGCGAGATGTTCTACGCGACGAAGAAGTGAGACGGGGACCCTGGCGCGTGGCCGTGGCCGGCCACAGCATGGAGCCGGCGCTGCGGGAAGGGGACTGGCTCCTCGTTCTCCCGCCGCGCCGGCAGCCACGGGTCGGTGAGGTCGTCGTGCTGCGTGACCCGCGCGACGCGAAGCATCTGCTGCTGAAACGCGTGGCGGCCGTGGGCGACGGCGAGGTCACTGTGATGGGCGATCGTCGCGATCATTCGACCGACAGCCGGTACTTCGGTGACGTCCCGATCGCGGACGTCGTCGGCCGCGCGGCCTTTCGGTACGCGCCGCTCGGACGCGCGGGTCGCGTGCGGAGCTAGGCGTGGCCGACGTGACATGCGTCCGCTGCGGCGAGACGCGAGCCAGCGCGGGCCGCGTGCTGCCGGGCGCGATCGGCGACGACATCGAGCAGCGCGTGTGTTCGCAGTGCTGGTCGGAGTGGCTCGCGCAACAGATCCGCGTCATCAACCACTACGGACTAAGACCCGCGATGCGCGAGGATCGCGAGAAGCTGTACGACTTCACGCGAGAGTTTTTGGGACTGGAGCCAGCGAAACAAGGCTGAAATCTTCAGTCGGGGTGGAGGGATTTGAACCCTCGAATCTCAACTCCCCCAGAGTTGCGCCTTAGACCGGACTAGGCCACACCCCGGAAACCGCGCTAAGTGTATCGCCGCGCGAGATTCTTGAAGGGTCGCGGCGGGATTCCTTGCGCAGCGCGTCGCGCCCGATGCGTGATCCGTTCACATGCGTTGCAAATGCGACGGAGGCGGGCGCCTCTCAACGCGACACCTTCATAGAGATGTCCGCGCACGCAGTGAGTGTCATCGCCTTTGAGCCGAACCTGCGCGGCGAACGTTGCTAGCGCATGTATCGCGTCCTCGCGGCCTTCCGTCGCTGTCGGGTGCCTGCGGCGAATTCGCGCTCAACCCGAGAGATGGCCTGGGTCGCCTGCGCTCGTTTCACCTCACCCGGATGCGGCCACAACAACTGAAGAACAAGGTTCGGGCCGCTGATGTTGCCCATGCCGAGCATGACGCTCTGGAATCGGTCGAGAACCTCAGGGATGCCACGATGACCGGCCTGAGGAACCGTCACGTTCAGTTGGTAATAGCCGGGACGTTTGGCGAAGGTGCGCGCGATCGTGCTGCGCTCGCCGTCGAAGAAGCCAGCTGCCCAAGCCAAATCAGCCTGGTCGAGGACCCCAGCGGAGATCGCCATTTGAGGTTTTCCAGTCCGGCATGGGCCGCGGATAGGTTATGAGCGATACCGTCAATGGTCGCTAAGCGCGAACGCGTGCTCGCCCGTCTTCATGCGCGTATCCGCGTGTGCACGAAGTGCGTCGACGCGGGCTTTCTTCCCTCCGCATTTCCGATCGTCGCGGGCAAGGCGAGCGATCGCGTGATGATCATCGGCCAAGCACCAGGTGCCGTTGAGCTCACGACGGGTCTGCCGTTCTCCGGACGCGCCGGCGCTGAGCTCCGCCGTTGGCTTGCCGTCGCCGGCATCGATGAGGCGCATCTGCCGTATCGCACTTCGATCACGAAATGCTTTCCCGGAAAGGCGGCGAGCGGAGCGGGGGACCGACGTCCGTCGCCGCCGGAGATCCAGCTCTGCGCGCTCTGGCTCGAGGCCGAGCTCGCGCTCGTGCGACCGCGCGTGGTGCTCCTCGTCGGCACGCTCGCGATCGAGCGCTTCTGGGGCAAGGTCCCACTCAGCGAGGTCGTCGGAAAGAGTCGTGTCGACGGCGAACGCGTGCTCATCCCGCTGCCGCATCCGAGCGGCGCCTCGCGCTGGCTCAACGAGCCCGAGAACCGGAAGCGCCTTGCCCGCGCGCTGGCGGTCGTGCGGCGGGCCGTCCGAGGACTTGACAATGCAGGCAGCGCAGCGAGAATGCATCGAAGCACGTGACGCTCACTCAACACCCCAGCGCAGGAGCTGCAGTGGACGACGAGTTTCTGACCACGGACGAGGTGGCGCGGCGTCTCCGCGTGCACCCGACGACGATCCTGCGCCGACTCGGCGCGGTGGATGACCCCGATCCGACCCGCATCCCAGCAGTGCGAGTCGGTCGGATTTGGCGGATCCCCCGCAAAGAGTTCGAGGAATGGCTCGCTCGCTCCAGCCAGGGCCGCCTGGCGGGCAGGCAGCGGCGGCTCTTTTAGGGCCGTCCGACGAGCAAAGTGGGAAGGAGGTGAACCCAAATGCCGGCGAAGAAGAAGGCCAAGAAGGCAAAGAAGGCCAAGAAGAAGTAGTTCTGCCCTCATGAGGTGAGGCGCCGCGGGCGGGCGGCGCCCTACCCTGGCGTTCATGGTCAATGGTCCTGGGACTGGTTTCTCATAACGACTTTTGTCGCGGTCTCGTTCAGTAGAGCGGGATGATCGGGTCAGTCGCTGTGCGCGGGGCGCGCACGCTCCTTGTCTGCCTGACGCTTACTCTGTCGAGCGTCGTGTTCGTGCCGCCCGCACCAGCGGCTGCGGCGACCTCGGACGACATGCTCTATCTGACCAACCAGATGCGCTACGCGATCGGTGCGCCGACGCTCACCGCGGACGCGCGAGTCGTCGCGGCAGCGCAGAACCACGCCAACTACAACTCGGCTAACGGCCAGAGCGGCCACTTCGAGACCGCCGGCCTGCCCTACTACACCGGGTACTCGGCTCGCGATCGTGTCGCGGCGATGGGCTGGTCGACCCCATTCGTGAGCGAGGTCGCGACCGGGGGCTCCGATCCACTCGCGGGCGTACGCCAGCTCTGGGATGCGCCTTATCACCGGCTCGGCCTCATGCATCCGAGCGCATCCACCATGGGCTGGGGCCACTCCGACATCGGCGGTCGAGGCACGACGGTCGGCGACATCGCGTACAACTTTGGCCTCCGGCCCGTCGACTTCGTGCGCTCGCCGGCGCACAACCAGACCAACATCCCCGCGTCGTGGAGCGGAAATGAATCGCCGAGCCCGCTCCCGGCCGGGGCATCGCGGCCGGTCGGTTA
>JALYLT010000245.1 GCA_030774095.1 Chloroflexota bacterium | reverse complement strand
GCGATGCCGCCCCTCGCCGAATGGGTGCTGAGGCAGCTCCGCGACGTGGCGACCTAGTACAGTCGTCGTCCCATGGAAGCAGCGCGCTTCGAGCGCAATGTCCGCACCGAGTCCAGCGAGATCTTCACGATCTACGGCGGTGCGCGCCGCGTCGGTCGTGTCGACATCCACTACGGCCGCTTCGAGGTGCATGGCACGCTGCTCCTCGAGGTCGACCTCACCGACGACGAGCTGCAGCAGCTCATCGATCAGCTCGACGAGGAGCTGGTGCAGACGCACGACCCAGAGCGCGAGGATTTCCTCGTGACTGTGTTCAAGTCGGAGGAGCTGGGCTTCTATTCCGACGAGTTCGAATCAGACGACGACGAGGACGAAGAGCCCTGAGCCAAACGGTCACGCCTTGTGAGGGGAATCGAACCGTTGAGCGCCGCGGGCGTGAATTGCCACGCTCAAAGCCGTTGCTCTCACGATGCCCGCGAGCAGATTAGCTACTGGTCCTCCGCAGGGAGGTAGAAACCCCAGATATTGTTGGACAGTTCTCCGGCTGCGAAACGAATAGATCGGCCTTGCGCATTCACCTCATAAATCGTCATGCGATGGAGTTGCTCTGGGTATTGCGGGTGCGGGAGGCTAACGGGCGCTTCGGCTAGCGTCCGCCACTCGTGATCCCATGGGTTCATACCGGCAACGCTGATCGGTGCTCCAGACCGCGCCGTTCCAACTACACGCCATTGCGTCATGGTGAAGCTGTTCCTCCGGCCGTCCGGATCACCATCGCGTGAACCGACGCCGCTTCATTTTTCTGTACGGCGTCGGGTCGCACGCACGCGTAACGAACCCGGGCACCGAATAACAGTACTCGGGCATCACGGTCCAACTCGCCTCAAGGTTCCGCCGCCGATGAGATCCTCAGTTGACAAGCGCACAAGCAGACGTCAAATCGAATGAAGGTTGCTCGTGCCCGACCCCTGCGTCATCGCGCCGCCGTACGTGTCGCGCAGTCCGGCTTCGAGCAGACGCGATGCGTGGCCGAGCTCGCTCTTCGCGCGCGCATCGCTTGCCCAGAAGGTGACGTCCTTCGTCGAGGTCACGACCTCGCGCAGACCCGGCCGCACGAGCGAACCGAGCTGGAGCAAGGCGTAGGGCACGCGCAGTCGCGGGAGATCGCGACCGCTGATGCGTGCGAGCGCCGCGAACGCGTCCCTAACTCGGGCGATCTCGCCACCGAGCACGTAGCTCTGCCCGACCTGGCCGCGGTCGAGGACGAGGACGATGCCGCGCGCGACGTCCTCGACATGGACGAAGTTGAGCCCCGTATCGGGGAACGGCACGAACGGCAACCGACCGCGCACGAAGTCGCGCATCAGACCGCCCATGCCTGACGAATCGCCAGGTCCGTACACCCCACCGGGCTGCGCGATCGAGACGGGGAGGCCGCGCCCGGCGAACTGAAGCGCGATCTCGTGCGCCTCCACCTTCGTCTCCTCGTAGTACGAGGTGTACGGACCGGTCCGCGTGTAGCTCTCGTCGACGACCTGGCCCTGCGTGTTCCCGAAGACCGCGACCGTGGAGATGTACGCGACGCGACGGACTCCCGCGTCGAGAGCCGCCTCGAGCACGTTCTCGGTGCCGGTCACGTTCGCGGCGAACATCGCGGGTCGGCGGGACGGAGGTATCCCGACCTCATACATCGCCGCGCCGTGCACGACGGCATCGACGCCGTCCATCCCGCGGTGCAGCGCGGCGCTGTCCGCGAGATCGCCCGTGACGAGATCGACGCCGGCACGCGCGAGCGTCTGCCCGCGCGCGGCGTCGCGGACCAGCGCGCGCACCTCGTCACCGCGCGCGAGGAGCTGCCTCGTGATCGTGCCGGTGACGAAGCCCGTCGCGCCGGTGACGAAGACCTTCATTCGGCGATGCGTACCGACTTCGCGTCGGCCAGGCGGCGCAGATCCACGACGGCGATCTCGAACACGGCGTCCGGCAGCCCCGCCGCCGCCCAGACCTTCTCGAAGCGCGACATGCCCTCGTCGATCACGGTCTCGCACGGCGTCTCGTACGCGAACGGCGGCACGCCGCCGATCGCGTAGCCGGTGAAGCGCTTCGCCTCATCCGCCGTCGTACGCCGCACGGCGCTCGCGCCGAACGCCTCGCGCAGACGCTCCTCGCTCACGCGGCGATCGCCGCAGCACAGCACGACGATCGGGCGACCGTCGGCAACGAACACGAGCGACTTGACGATCTCGCCGACGCTGACCCCGATCTCACGCGCCGCGTCTTGCGCGGTATGCGTGCTCGCCGGAAATCGGCGGATCTCGATCGCGACGCCACGCTCGGCTGCGTAAGCTCGCACGCGAGCGACGTTAGGGTGCTCAGCGACCGCCACGCGCGCAAGTGTGGCGCGTCGTAAGTCAGTGGAGCGCGCCGACGCGGCGGCGGGCGTCACTCCTCGAGCGCGCATCTGCGCCCAGCCGGCCCGAGCGGCGAGCGCGCGTTGAGTGGCGGGCCGGCGTAGCCAGCAGCGAGCGAGAGGGGTGACGCCCGCCGCGAAGTGCCGGGCGAGCGGCTACCTCCAGATGCGCGCGATGCCGGAAACGAGACGCGCCGGTAGCAAACCAACGAGCGTGCGTGCGAGCTTGCGCCAGCCCGAGACGGCGCGCTCGACGTCCTCATCCGTCGCTCCGACCGTCGTGTAGCGATCGCGCACGCGCGCCTCGGCGATGTCCTGGATCGGCGACTTCGCGTCGGGCACAGCTTCGCCCAGCATCGTCGCGTACTCGTAGGCCGTTTGCGATGGATCCGCGGCGAAGCCCGCATAGGAAGCGAGCAGACGCGCCTTGCCCCAGGCGGAGTCCACCGATGGTTGCCCACGGAAGCGCAGCTGGAAGCGCACGAACGCGAGTAGCAGAAGGAGCATGAGCGCGCCGAACAGCGCGGCGACCGGACGCGGGTCGAAGTTCTGCACCGCCTGGACGACCCCGCTGCCGAAGCCTTCGCCCTCTGTGGGCGCGTTGTCCAGGAGGTCCTTGTCGCCGCGATCGATCGCCCTGCCCTCACCGAGCGGATCCGAGTCGCCGCCCGGCGAGCCGCCGCTGATCGCCTCGCTGTCAACGCGGAAGATCGGCGCCTGCGACGGCGTGGGCTCGAACTCGATCCAGCCATACAGCGGGAAGTAGACCTCGACCCACGCGTGCGCGTCGAGCTCTTTGACGACGAACTTGCCCGTCGACGGGTCGAGCGTTCCGGCGGTGTAGCCCTCGACGACGCGCGCCGGCACGCCGAGCTCGCGCAGCATCACGACCATCGACGACGCGAAGTACTCGCAGAAGTCTTCCTTCAAGTCGAACAGGAAGTAGTCGACCGGGTCGCGCCCCGCCGGGGGCGCGCGGACGCTCGGCGCGTAGCGGTACGTCGTGCGCAGGTACGACTCGATGACTTCGGCCTTGTCGTAGGGGTCCGTCTGCTCGCCCGCCACCTTATGCGCGAGGTCGCGCACGCGCTGCGGCAGGGTCGAGGGCAGCTGCAGGTACTTCTGTTTGATGTAGTCGGGGTAGATGTTCGAGGCGCGGCGCAGCGCGGCCTTGTCCGCGACCGAGACATACGACGTCACCGTGTACTTCGCAGAGGCCTGTCCGCTTCGGACGGCGCGGAGCGCGGAGGAATATGTCCGGTCCGCACCGGTCTGGAACTGGTATGGCACGGTGACCTTCACGGGCTCGTTCGCGGCGAAGAGCAGTTGCTGCTGCGGCACCAGCATTTCGAAGGTCGCGTCGAACTTCTCGCGCCCGAGCACGGTCGGGCTGATCCTGTCGACCTTGTCCGTCTCCGTCGTGCGCCAACCGTTCCCGGTGTAGAAGTCGTACGCGATGGCGCGCCAGAACCGTCCCTGCGACGCGTCGACGGTCATGACGACGCGGTCCGCGAGGTTCGGCGACTGTCCGAGGCGGATCGCATCGGTGAAGGAGACGCCGCGGAGGCGACTGGGCCCCGA
>JALYLT010000244.1 GCA_030774095.1 Chloroflexota bacterium | reverse complement strand
GTGGCCATGGTCTTCCTTCGCGGCCAGATCCAGAACATCTTCAGCAACATCGGCAACAACCTGACCTAAGCGTCTGCGACGTCGCAGCCCACGAGCGGCCCGGGAAACCGGGCCGCTCGTTTTTTTTGCAGAGGGGTTGCAGGGGGTTCTCCCCCCGCGATGAGCAGAGGGGTTGCAGGGGGTTCTCCCCCTGCGATGAGCAGAGGGGTTGCAGGGGGTTCTCCCCCTGCGATGAGCAGACAGCGCCGCGCCCGCCACAGGGGCGGGCGCAGCGCAAGGAGGGAGGGAGACGGAAAGGCTCACTAAGGGCGCGGACCCCTGCCCGGTCCACCGGGCCCACCGGCGGGACGGGTCTGGTCGACCTCGCGGGTGACGTTGGCGGTGAGCGAGGCCTTCTTCTCAGCGGCCTGGGCGGCGGTGATCGTGCCAGCTGCGAGGGCCGCATCGATCTTCGCGTTGCCGTCGGCCACCATCGCGGCGATCAGGCCGTCACGGGTCTTGCCCGCGGCGGTCGCGATCTGCGCGAGGGTCTGGCCCGCCTGCTGCTTTGCGCGGAGGTCCGCCTCGGTCGTACCGATGTAGGTCGCTGCGGCTGCGATGTCGTTCGTGATCATCGCTCGAGGACCGCCCGGTCCACCGCGGCCACCAGGGCCGGAGAAGTTCGTGCCCGGCTGGTCGACGGCGGTCGTGATCTGCTTGGTCGCCTCGGCCGAGAGCGCGGCGATGAGACCGTCGCGGGTCTTGCCGTTCGCGACGGCGATCTGCGCGAGGGTCTGGCCGGTCTGGAGCTCCGTCCGCAGAGCGGCCTCGGTGATGCCGATGTACGTCGCGGCGGTCGCGAGCGTGTTCGGCGAGCCGAAGGGTCCGTTGGACGCGAAGATGGCGATCTCGCCCGGGAGCTGCGTGATGACCGCGTCGGCGGTGCCCGGCGCGAGCGCCGCGGCCGCGACCCCGCCCGTGAGCAGGAGCGTGACGCCGCTGGCGATGAGCATCTTGTCGATGTACTTCATGTCGGGTGTCCTTTCCTCGGAGTGCTTGGCATCAGGACACCACTCGCGGCAGCGCGCTTCATGAAAGGGCTCTAAGAAGGGTCAGACCGTGCGGTTTTCTTACTCGGTTCTTAGCCGAGCGCCCATACACTCGGCTCGTGAACGTCCTCCTCGTCGAGGACGATCCCGCAGTGCGGGGAGCCGTGGAGCGGGCGCTCCGCGGCGCCGGCCATCGGACCGAGACCGCCGCTAACGGCGTGAAAGCGCTGGAGGTGGCAACGGCCAGCCCCTACGACGCGATCGTCCTCGACATCGGCTTGCCCGGCCTCGATGGCCTGGAGGTGTGCCGGCGGCTGCGCTCCACCGGGAACGGCGTGCCGGTCTTGATGCTCACCGCGCGTGCAGCGGTCTCCGAGCGGGTCGAGGGTCTGGACGCCGGTGCGGACGACTACCTCGTGAAGCCATTCGCGCTCGATGAGCTCCTCGCGCGGCTCCGCGCTTTCGAGCGGCGCGCGCCGCAGAGCGGCCAGTCGCGCGGCGCGCTCGGCTTCGAGGACGTCGTCCTCGACCGCGACGCCATGACGTGCCGGCGCGGCGATCGGACGATCCAGCTGTCGCGGACCGAGTACCAGCTGCTCGAGCTCTTCCTCTCCAATCCGCGCCGCGTGCTCAGCCGGGATGTGATCTTCGACAAGGTCTGGGGGTACGACTTCGGTCCCGACTCGAACTCGCTCGACGTGTACATCGGATACCTGCGCCGGAAACTCGGCGAGCCACGGATCATCCACACCATGCGCGGCGTCGGTTACGTATTGAGGGAAGCATGACCTTCCGCGTTCGCGTTGCGCTTCTCGCGGCTGGCGCGGTCGCGCTCGCTGCCGTGAGTGCCGCCGCGATCATGTACGTCGTCGTCCAGCAGCAGCTGACGAGTCAACTCGACGAAACGCTGAAGGATGCCGCTGCTGTGTCGCGTCAACCGCAGGGCGGGGGCGGCGGGCGTGGTGGCGGCCCACCTCGATTCCCCGGCTCTCTCGGCTCTCCGCTGTCCGGCCGTCCCGACATCCTCGCGCAGGTGATCGATACCTCAGGCAGCGTTGGCCGCGTCGACAACCAGCCGCTCACGGCACTCGTGACCGCCGACGCACGCGCGGTCGCCGCGGGAACGAAGCCCGCTTACTTCTTCGACACCGAGATCGAGGGCTCGCACTTACGTGTGTACGTCGCTCAGTTCACGGCACCGACTCAGTTCACGCCGGGCACAGCTATCGAGCTATGGCGACCGCTTGATGAGATCAACGGCGTGCTCGACGAGACGCGCCTGCGCCTCGCGATCGTCGCGATCGGCGCGGTCATCCTCGCGGCGGTGCTCGGCGTCGTCGTGTCGCAGGGAACGCTGATGCCTGTTCGGCGGCTCACCGACGTCGTCGAGGAGGTCGGCCGCACGCGCGATCTATCCCGGCGCGTCGCGGGCGAGAGTCCCGACGAGCTTGGGCGTCTCGCGGCGAGCTTCAATGGCATGCTGAGCGCGCTGGAGGTGTCGCTGCGCCAGCAGCGTCAGCTCGTTGCCGACGCCTCGCACGAGCTGCGAACGCCGCTCACGAGTCTCCGCACGAACCTCGAGCTGCTCGCGCGCGGCCAACCCACCGATCCCGAGGAGCGCCAGCAAGTGCTGGTCGAGCTCGTTAGCCAGATCGAGCGGCTATCGACGCTGGTCGGCGATCTCATCGATCTCGCTCGCGATGAAGAAGCGACCCTACCGATCGAGGACGTTCGGCTCGACGTCGTCGTCGCCGACGCGATCACCGACATGCGCGGCCGTTACCCGCAGGTGCGCTTCGATGCCGTGCTGGAAGAAACGACGGTGCGCGGCGTTCGTCCGCGCATCGCACGGGCCGTCACCAATCTCCTCGACAACGCCGGCAAGTGGAGTCCCGCGAGCGGTGTGGTCGAGGTCAGCGTGCACGAGGGCGAAGTGAGCGTTCGCGACCATGGCCCGGGCGTCGCGCCCGAGGACGCGGCCCGCGTCTTCGACCGCTTCTGGCGCGCGAGCAACGCACGCTCCCTTCCGGGCTCCGGCCTCGGCCTGTCGATCGTGAAGGATGTCGCCGAATCCCATGGCGGCTCGGTGACGCTCGAGCAAGCGACCGGCGGCGGCGCGCGCTTCCGCCTGCGGCTCGCGACCAGCTCCTAGGCGGTTCTTAAGCCGTTCTCATGCTCCCGGGCCGTCTGGATGTTCCCCTATCCACATGAGCAGTGGACCGCGCCGCGTGACGAGACCGCTCATAGGGTCGACCCTCGTGCTCCGGGCGCTCGCCGCGGCGATCACGCTCACCAGCCTCGGCGGCATGACGATCTTCGCGAGCGAGAACCTGCACGCCGCGAATGCCCCGCTGCAACCGGCGGCCGTCGCGACCGCAACACCCGCGCCGACGACCGCGCCGAGAACGGTCACGACCGGACGCACGACGACGCGCCGGTCGGTCACGAGCACCAACACCGCGCCGGTCACACGCACCAAGCAGTCCTGATCCTGCCGTGAGCCTCAGCACGGATCTCATCTGGATCGTCGCGCGCTCTACCGGCACGGCCTCGCTCGTCGCGCTCACGCTCTCCGTATTGACCGGCATCGCGCTGCGCACCGGGACATTCGCCTGGTTGTCGCACAACCGTGGCGTTCGGGTGGTGCACGGCTTCCTCACCGTTCTGTGGATCCCGCTCGCGCTCGCGCACGTCATCGCATTGCTCTTCGACCGCTATGCCCAGATCGGGCTGCTCGATCTCCTCATCCCGTTCGGTGTTTCGTACGGACGTCTCGCGATCGGATTGGGCACGATCTCCGCGCAGCTCATCCTCGTCGTGCTCGTCTCCACCTGGCTGCGATCGTCGCTGACGAACGGGCAGTGGCAGTACTTCCACCGTCTCTCGTACGTCGCGTTCTTCGCCGCGTTCGCGCATGCGGTGATGTCCGGGACCGATCTCGCCAATCCGGTCGTCGCCGCACT
>JALYLT010000243.1 GCA_030774095.1 Chloroflexota bacterium | reverse complement strand
GTCGAAGCCCGAGGAAACAAAGATGAACGAACGGGAATATCGCAGGGTCCGCGCGTATCGGGACGTGTATCTGGGAACGGACCCTCGGCCCATCGCGCTTCCACTCGGGGCGGAAGTGTGGTTCCCGACCACGAGCAAGTAGTAGCGACAAGAGCACCGTATCTTTTATGCTATGCTCTAGCCATGCCAACAACTAAGTCGAGGGGCAAGTCCCCGATCAATGCTGGAGGCGCCTTCGGAGAGCTCCTTGCGAATGAGTTCCCGAGCAAGGCCGAGCGTGTCGAGTTCGCCACGGACGTGCAGGCTGAACTCGCCACGATTCACGCACTCGCCCAGCTCGAAAAGAAGCGGAAAGCGGCGGGCCTTGCGAAAGCGACGATCGCGCGACGCCTGCGCACGCCCGCGCCGGTGGTCTCTCGGATGTTCAACAGCGGTGACGCGAACCCGACCCTGCGGACGTTCGCGAAGACGTTGTCCGCGATGGGCATGCAGGCCGAGATCCGCTACAGGAAGGTTCGCTCGGGTGCGCCGCCCCTTCGCGTGGTAGGTCGCTGAAGCCAGATCCCTCGGGACTGGTCGACGACTTCGAGAGCTACCTCTGATCCGCGTCGCACTGCTTGCGGCATGCCTTGTCGCTCTGTGCGCGCTCGTCGCGGTCGGTGCGCTGCGTGAGGTCGATCGCACCGTGGTCGATCTCGTCCAGTCGGTGCACGCGCCGTGGCTCGACCTCTTCGCGTCCGCCGTCGGCATCCTCGGGCAGGCCGAGGTCACCGGCGGTATCGCGCTGGGGCTCGCGGTCGCGCGCCTGCGCCGAGGTCAGCGCGATGCCTGGGTGCCTCTGGTGATCGTCTTGGTCGCCGCCATCGAGATCGCCCTCAAGACGTTCGTGCCGCAGCCGCTCCCACCGAGGGAGCTGTCGCGGAGCGTCGAGCTCGTGCCCTTCGCGCACGTCGCCTTCGCGGGCGCGTTCCCCAGCGGCCACGTCGCGCGGACCGCATTCCTTGCCGGCGTCGCCCGCGTCCCGCCCTGGCTGGCGGTCTGCCTCGTGGCGCTCATGATGGTCACGCGCGTCTACCTGGCCGATCACTGGCCGAGCGACGTCCTGGGAGGCCTGGCGCTCGGCCTGCTCGTCGCCCAGGCCGCTACGGTGGCAGAGCGGCGGCTACGCCGTCACTAGGCGCGTTTACCCCCGTTTAGCCCCATGCATGCCCCCCGGAGAGGCTTCCTGAGGCTCCTGCTCGTTGCCGCCTTCGTCGTGGCCGCCCTGGCCGGCGGCGCGCGCCCGGCCGCCGCGGCGACCGCCTACTTGGACGGGTTCATCACCTCGAGGACGACCGGCGCGCCTCTCGCCAACGTCTGCGTGACCCTGGGGCCGCCGACGCTCTGCACGACGGCGACCGACGCGGACGGCTACTACAAGGTCGACGGCTTCGTCCCCGGCCCGACGTTCTGGGTCGTCTACTACAACAAAGAGGGCTACAACCGCTTCGAGGCGCACAACGTCCAGATCGACGCGAACAACACGCGCCTGAGCTGGGAGCTCACGCCGGGTACCGCGACGTGCGCGCGGCCCGAGCAGCCCAACACGACGGTCTATCTACCGAACATCACCAAGACGCTCGGCGGCCCAACTGGCTGGTACACGCCGTTCATCGTGCAGAACACCAACCGCTTCACCATCACGTCGCTGCAGGTGGACTTCTACAGCTTCTCGAGCGGTGTGCTCGTCGCGCGCCGCGACATCTGTGCGCTGAAGCCGGGCCAGTCGTTCGCCGACGTTCCGAACAACGACACCGATCTGTCGGGCGATTCGCAGTACGCGGTCGTCGTGAAGAGCTACATGACCGACATCGTCGCCGTTGTGAACGAGCACCAAGGATCCGGCGCTCGCGCCGAGGCGGGCTCGTACGTCGGCGCATCCTCCGGCGCGACGAAGGTCTCGCTGCCGAACATCGTGCGCCGCTTCTTCGGCTTCGTGACGCCGATCATCATCCAGAACGTCGGGACCGCGGGCGCCACCGCGACCGCGTCCTTCATCTCGTTCGACGGCACGAAGACCGCGAGCATCACGCGACAGATCGAGCCCGGCCGCTCGCAGTTCATCGACCCGAACTCGGAGATCGACCTCACCGATCAGACGCAGTACTCGGTCACGGTCACCGCGAGCCAGCCGCTCAGCGTCATCGTGAACACGCACCTTGACGCGCCGACCGTCGCCGCGCCGGTCATGTACTCCGCGAACGGGATCGTCGGCGGCGCCGACACGATCTACGGACCGTACGCGGTGAAGAACATCCCCGGCGTCGGACAGGGTCTGTCGACGATCGTCGTGCAGAACACGGGCACCGCGACCGTCACACCGTCGATCACCTTCACGCCCCTGGGCGGCAGCGGCACGACGGCGTTCAGCGGACCGTCGGTCTCCGCCGGCGCGGCATGGGTGTTCGATCCACGCTTCACCAACGGGGACACCACCCTCCCGCTCTGCGGCGCGGCCGCGTCGGCGGGCTGCCTCGCGAACGGCGAGTACTCGTTCGTCGCGAGCGGCGGCACGGGCGGCAGCATCGCGGCCGTCGTCAACGTGATCGGCGACACCACGGCGGCCGGCTACTCCGCGCGCACGCAGCCCGCGACGCGTCTGTTCCTCCCGAACGTGACACGCCGCCTCGGTGGCTCCGACGGCTGGTCGACTCCTCTCGTCCTGCAGAGCATCACCGCCACGAGCCTCAAGCTCTCGTGGTACCGCTTCGCCGACGGCGCGCTTGCCGCGTCCCAGGACATTCCGATCACACCGAAGCAGTCGCTCCGCATCGACCCCCGCGATGTCCTCGGCCTCGTGAACGAGACGCAGTACGCGGTCGTCGTCGACGCGATCGGTGGGACGGCAACCGGCATCGTCGTCGAGCTCAACTTCCAGGGCGGCGACGGCGCGATGATCTACGAGGGTTTCGCCCGGTAACCAGCGCCACTCCGTAGCATCCGCGCAATGGCCGCGATCCGCGCCGAACATCTCGAGAAGCGCTACCGCCTGCGGACCGGACGCGCCCCGACGCTTAAAGAGCTCATCCTCCGCCAGATCCCGCCGGCTGAGGTCGTCCAGGCGCTGAAGGACGTGAGCTTCACGGTCGAACTCGGCCAGTGCTTCGGCGTCGTCGGCGCGAACGGATCGGGGAAGTCGACGCTCCTCAAGCTCATCGCCGGAACGGCGAAGCCGACGTCGGGCACGATCGACGTCGCAGGGCGCGTCTCCGCGCTCCTCGAGCTCGGCGCTGGCTTCCATCCCGACTTCACCGGCCGCGAGAACGCCTACCTCAACGGCTCGCTGCTCGGGCTCACGCGTAAAGAGACCGAGGCGGCGATGCCGAAGATCGAGAGCTTCGCGCAGCTGGGCCGCTTCTTCGACGCGCCGATCAAGACCTACTCCAGCGGCATGGCGGCACGGCTCGGCTTCGCCGTCGCGGTCCACGTCAACCCCGACGTGCTGCTCGTCGACGAGGTGCTCGCCGTCGGCGACGAGTACTTCCAGCACAAGTGCTACGCGAAGATCGCCGAATTCCGCGGAGCGGGGAAGACGATCGTCCTCGTGTCACATGACATCGGTCTCATCCAGCGGCTCTGCGATCGCGCGATCTGGCTCGACCAGGGACGCGTCGCCGCGAGCGGCACGGTGCGCGATGTCGCGACCGCCTACCACATCGAGGTCGGTGAGCGCGAGCTGCGCGAGCGCGCGCTACGGGGCGAGGTCGGCGGCCGCAGCGGCTCGGGCGAGATCGAGATCGTGTCCGCGAAAGTGATCAACAAGGGTGGCGCACCGAAGACGCTGCTCGAGATCGGCGATCCCGCGTCGTTCGAGATCCGCTACCGCAATCGCACCGGTGTCACGGACGCGGTGTTCGGCGTGTATGTCTACCGCGACGACGGTACCGGCATCTACGGCACGAACACGATGCTCGACGACGTCGCGGTTCCGCTGCGCGAGGAGGGCGTCGTGCGC
>JALYLT010000242.1 GCA_030774095.1 Chloroflexota bacterium | reverse complement strand
GCTTGGCGCCGAGGGCCTCGTCGTCGAGTTCCGAGAGCTTCTCGATGTGCTTCCGCGGCACGACCAGGACATGGAATGGCGCGCGCGGGAAGACGTCGTTGATCGCCATGACGTCGTCGTCCTCAAAGACGACGGTCGCGGGGATCTTCCCGGCCACGATGCGGCAGAAGAGGCAGTCGTCCACGCAGCCAAGAGAATACCGACGTGCATGCAGCCGCAGTCATCGTGACCTACGTCCTGTGTTCGATCTCATTTCCCTACTGGGTCGCCCGCGCGAACGGCGTCGACCTGCGCGCGGTCGGAGAGCGCAAGCTCGGCGGCGGGAATCTCGCGAAGAGCGTCGGCCTCGCGCAGGGCATCCTCGGCGG
The DNA here is from genome assembly GCA_030774095.1 of Chloroflexota bacterium. GTDB lineage: Bacteria > Chloroflexota > Limnocylindria > P2-11E > P2-11E > CF-39. The sequence goes on along the minus strand of JALYLT010000242.1, from coordinate 3,644 downwards.
GACGCTCGACGGCGCGAAGGGCTTCTTCGCGGTGATTGTCGCGCGCGCGCTCGGATTCCCCGTCGAGGCCCAGCTCGCATGCGGCATCGCGGCGCTCGTCGGTCAGATGTGGCCGGTCTTCCACCAGTTCGACGGCGGCCGGGCGAACGCGACCGGCTGGGGCTTCGCGCTCGCGGCCGATCCCATCGCCGCGCTGATCATGGGCGTGCCGCTGTACCTCAGCCTGCTCGCCGTGCGGATGGTCCACCCGCGGCCGACTCGGTTGCTGCCTCTCGCGAGCCTGCTGTCGTTCGCGATCTTTCCGGCCGTCATCTGGGAGCAGGAGGGCACGACGCCGACCGTCGTGGCCGGCCTCGTCGTGCTCGCCCTCATCCTGCTGCGGCGCGTCACGGCGGGTCTGCGGGAGGACGTCAAAACGGGCGCGCCGCTCACGCGCGTGCTCGCCAACCGGGCGCTGTACGACCGTAGCGAGCTTCAGGAGCGCGGGGTCGTGGCGGTCTAGAAGACTCCGCGCGACGCGACGGACGCGCTGCCTAACTGAGGCGGTCCATCGCGAGCGCGACGGCCGCGATCGCCGCGGTCTCGCTCCGCAGGTTCCGACCGCCGAGCGAGACGGTGATCGCGCCGCGTTCTCGTGCGAGCGCGATCTCGTCGTCGGCGATCCCGCCTTCGGGCCCGATGACGACCGAAAGCGCGCGCGCCGTCGGTGGCAACGCGTCACGCAGACGCGCGCGCCGCTCGTTCTCCCACGCGACGAAAACAGGCGCAGGCAGGACGGCGAACAGCTCCGACCACGAGAGAGCGGGTTCGATCGATGGGACGCGCCCGCGCCGCGCCGTCTCGGCGGCCTCGCGCGCGATGCGCTCCCACCGCGAGCGTTTCGCGTCGCTGAGGCTCCGCACGACGGAGCGAGCGCTCGTGAACGGGACGATCCGTGATACGCCGAGCTGTGTCACGGCCTCCACGACCTCCTCGTCGTGATCGCCGCGCAGAACGGGCAGCGCGAGCGTCAGCGCGACCGTCGGCTCGGCTGGCGTGAAGCCGCGCTCGCGGACGACCGCCGTGACAGACGACGGACGCACCGCTTCAAGCGCGACGACGGCCTCGGCGCCGTCGGCCACGAGCGCGATCTCGTCACCCGCGCGTAGCCGCAGTACGGTCGCGATCTGACGCGCCTGCGCACCGGTGAGCGTCACGCGATCCGCGTGCAGAGTCTCCGGAGCGACGAAGAAGCGGTGCACTAGCGACGCAGTGCGAGCGCGACCCAGTCATCGCGCTCGGTGCGGTCGAGAAGCTCGAGACGAACGTGCGAGAAGGCTTCGCGCGTCGCGGCCTCCGCCGGGGCGCTGATGCCCGCGACCAGCAGCGTGCCGCCGCTGGCGACCCGCGCCGCGAGGTGCGGCGCGATGCGCTGCAGCACCGGGGAGACGATGTTCGCGATGACGACCTCGAAACGGCCCGGCACGTCCGCCGCGCTTCCCTCACCGACCGGGATCGCGACGCCGTTGCGGACCGCGTTCTCCCGAGCGGCTTCGACCGCGAGCGTGTCGGTATCGACCGCGACGACGGGCGACGCGCCGCGCTTCGCCGCGGCGATCGCGAGGATGCCCGAGCCCGTTCCGACATCGAGGACGCTCTTGCCCACGAGCGGGAGCGTCGAGAGCGCCTCGAGGCACTGCTGCGTCGTCGGATGCAGACCCGTGCCGAAGGCCATGCCCGGATCGAGGACGATCTCGACGGCGTCACCCGCGACGGGCTCGGACCACGTCGGCCGGACGATGAACGCGCCGATGTGGATGGGCACGAACTCCGCCTTCCAGCTCTCGAGCCAGTCCTTGTCGTCGACGAGCCGCGCGGTGAGCTCGCCAATGGGTCCGAGGCCGAAGGCTTGGAGGTGGCCGAGCGCGTCGCGCACATCGGACACCTTTGCGGAGGCGTCGGCGTCCTCGACGAGGTACGCCTTCACCGTGTGGTCCGCGCCGCGTCCGCGCTCGAGCGGGACCTCGACTGCGATGCCGTTGTACCCGACGCGCGACAGGATCTCGCTCACCGCTTCGACGGCTTCGGCATGCGCGGGGACCGCGATCTCGAGCCAGCGGATGGGCGGCGTCATTCGCCGCCGATGGCGTCCTTGATACGGTCGAAGACGCCCCGCGCGTCGCCCTCGTCGCGCTGCTCGGGCGCGCCCTCGATGTCGTGCAGCTGACGGTATAGCGCCTTCTGCTCTTTGGTCAGCGTGCGCGGGATCGCGACGTCGAGATACACGAGCTGGTCGCCACGACCCGACGAGCCGAGATGCGGCACGCCCTTCGCGCGAAGTCGGACCATCTGTCCGTGCTGAGCGCCGCTCGGCACCTTCACCGCGGCGGTGGCGCCTTCGATCGTTGGAACTTCGAGGTCGGCGCCGAGCGCTGCCTGCGCCGGCGAGATGCGGAGCACGTGCACGAGGTCGTCACCCTCGCGACGGAAGAAGGTGTGCTCGCGCAGTCGGATGAGCACGTACAGATCGCCCGAGGGTCCGCCGCGGAGGCCGGCCTCGCCTTCGCCGGCGACACGCAGCTGTTGCCCGTCATCGATGCCGGCGGGGATGTCGAGCGGAAGCTCGTGGTCACGGCGCTCGCGACCCTCGCCGCGGCAGCGCGTGCAGAGCGCATCGACGGTCTTGCCCGAGCCGCCACAGCGCGGGCAGGTCGACACGTTCACGAAGCGGCCGAACACCGATTGCTGGACCTGCCGCACCTCGCCGCGCCCGTTGCAGGTGGCGCAGGTCGAGATCTTCGAGCCGGGCTCCGCTCCGCTGCCCTCGCAGCGCTCGCAGGTCTCGAGGCGCGGGACGCGGATCGTGCGCGCGCCGCCCTTCACCGCGTCGATGAGCTCGATCTCGATCTCCATGCGCAGATCGGCGCCGCGCATCGGTCCGCGTGGCTCGCGCCGTCGGAACTCGCTCCCGAAGAACGTCTCGAAGAGATCGCCGATGCCGAAGTCGCCGAGACCCTGTCCGTTGCCGAACATGTCGTAGCGCTGGCGCCGCTCCGCGTCGGAGAGCACCTCGTAGGCTTCGGTGACCTGTTTGAAGCGCTCGCCCCCGTCCGACGTCTGGCTCGTGTCGGGGTGGTGCTGGCGCGCGAGCCTCCGGTACGCGCTGCGGATCTCATCCGCCGTCGCGGTCCGCGGCACGCCCAGAAGCTCGTAATAGTCGATGCGTGTCCCAGCCATCACTGTCATTATCCCGGCTGATGGGTGATCTCTTCCGCCTCATTACGCAGTTCCTGCACGTTTTCGCCGGCATCCTCTGGATCGGCGGCGGCTTCTACACGCTGCTGGTACAGCTGCCAGCCCTTCTGGCTGCTCCGGCGGCGGCGCGCGGACCGGTCTCCGCACAGCTGGCGCCGCGACAGATCTTCTACATCCTTCGCGTGGCGGAGCTGACGCTCGTGACCGGCGTGCTCAACCTGTTTGCGTCGGGGCGAGCACAACAGCTTCAGGAGCCGCTGGGGTCACGCTGGAGCATCGTCCTGGGCCTGGGCATCGTCCTCGCATTCGGGCTGTACGCCCTCGTGCGTGCGACCGTCGTTCCCTGGACACAGCGGATGCTGACGCTCGGTCCGAAAGCAACCGCGGGCGACGCCGCTGCGGCCGCCGAA
>JALYLT010000241.1 GCA_030774095.1 Chloroflexota bacterium | reverse complement strand
GTCCCAGCCCGGGCGCTTCTCGCACGCGATGTGGGCCTGCATCCTCTTCATTTCGTCGGAAGCGATGTTCTTCGGGGCCCTCTTCACGACGTATTTCTTCCTTCGCACGCGGGTCCCGGACTGGGAGCCCATCTTCCAGCGCTGCGCGGCGGAATGCGAGAAACCGCATTGGAACTCGGTCACCGACATCTTCGGCGTACAGGTGCCGCTCGTGGCGATCAACACCGTCGCGCTGCTCGCGTCGAGCGTGACCATGCAGTTCGCGGTGAATGCGATCAAGCGCGGCGACCGCAGTGGCCTCATCCGCTGGCTCGCGCCTACGATCGCCCTCGGGATCTGGTTCATCTCCGGGCAGCTCTACGAGTACACGAAGCTCGGATTCCTTCCCGACAACAGCATCTTCACCGCGGTGTTCTTCACCCTCACCGGCTTCCACGGCGCACACGTCACCGGCGGCATCCTCATGAACATCTACGTTTTCATCCGTTCGCTCAAGGGCCAGTTCTCAGCGCGGCGGCACCTCGCGGTCGAGGCGGCGTCGATCTACTGGCACTTCGTGGACGTCGTCTGGATCGGCCTCTTCACGATCATTTACATCATTGGGTGAGCGTTAGTCCGACCCCTCCCTGATCAGCGCGCGTAGATCGTCGAGCAGCCAGTTCGTCGGATCGCTCGAGTGCAGGATCGCTCGCTCCCGCCCGCGGCCGTCGATGAGGTAGATCGCATCGTTGTGCTCCACCGCGCGCGCCCCGGAAGATGTGAATGAGCCGACGCCGTACAACGCCCAGACGGCCTCGAGCTGCGCCCTCGGTCCGATGAGGTAGTGCCAGCGCTCGCTGAGGTCGTGCAGGTCCGAGAACTCGCGGACCGCCGCCGGCGTGTCGCCCTCGGGGTCGACCGAGACCGCGACGAACTCGACCTTCGACGCGTCATCACCGAGCGAGCGCTGCGCCGCGCGGAACTGACCCGCGGTCAGTGGACAGACGTCGGGACAGCGTGTGTAGAGGAACGCGAGCGCGACGGTGTTCCTCCGGAGTGACGAGAGCGAGATGCTCCTGCCCGTGACGCCGTCGGTGAGCGTGAAATCCGGCGCCATGTTCTTCTCGAGCTCCGTGCCAAGGAGCCGATCGTCGCCGCACGCGGACACTACGAGCGCGCACACGAGCGCGAGCACGACGGCGCGGACCACCGATCGAGCATATGGCCCATCATCGACAGGGTGCCCCCACTCGCTGTCAGCCTCGGCTACGTCGTGCTCATCGCGCTCTGGGGCTCGACCTGGGCCGCGATCAAGGTCGGGGTCGAAGCGGTCCCGCCATTCGTGTTCGCGTTCGAGCGCGCCGTTGCCGTATCGATCGTTCTCGTCGCGTTATCGCTCGCGATGCGGCATCCGTTCCCACGCGATCGCCGTGTCATCGTGTCGGCGATCGTCGTCGGGATCTTCAACACCGGATCCAGCTGGGCCATCATCTTCTGGTCGGAGCAGTACGTTCCGAGCGGGCTCGTTTCCGTCTTCGGCGCGTCGAGCCCGATCTGGACGGCGCTGCTCGCACACTTCCTGGTGCGCGGCGACCGGCTGTCCGCGACGAAGGTCGCCGGCCTTCTGCTTGGTCTCGTTGGTATCGCGGTGCTCGTCGGCGCACCGGACACGAACGGTCGACCAGAAGCTCTCGTGGCCAGCGTGCTGCTCGCTCTGATGCCCATCACCTGGGCGGTCGGCACGATCCTGCAGGCGCGCGAGCTGCGACAAGGCTCGCCGCTGCCGCTCGTCGCGATCGGGACGTCCGCCGGCTCGCTCTTCCTGCTCCCATTCGCCGCCGCGCAGGCCGGCGAGGCGGCGAACTGGAACGTTGGCGCCGTGCTCGCGTTCGGCTACCTCGTGGTCTTCGGCTCGTGCGTCGGGCTGGTGCTGCAGATGTGGCTCACCCGCCGGCTGCGTCCCACGACGATGACGCTGGCCCAGGTGGTCATCCCGGCGCAGGCGCTCCTGATCGGCGCCCTTGCGCTGGGCGAGAACATTACCTGGCGCATGGTCGCCGGCGCAGTTCTGGTCGTCGTTGCGGTGGGGTTGAATGCTGTCGCCGGTGGCGGCGCCCGGGCCGAGCCGACGGCGGTCGCGTCCCCAGCCGAGTAGCGGCCCGTCTCGCACGCCACTCGATATCGGGCAAACGCGCCTTTACTTCAACGCCTCTCGCCGCGATAGTCGCGGTGACGGGCCCAGCGACAAATTCGCCGGTGGGGTCGGGAGGACCCACTCATGTCGTTCCGTCGTTTCGTTCTTGCGCTTGTCGTTGCTTTCGGACTCGCGTTCTCGACGACCATCGCGGCTGACACGGCCAACGCCTGCGATCCGTACGCCACCGGCGGCTACTGCTAGGCAATTGAGTGACGACCGGCCGTAGCCAGCGGGCATTTCGGCCGACCGAGACAAGACCGGGCACCTGGGCCCGAGCGGACCCCTGACCGGCATTGCCCCGGTCTCGGTCCGAATTTTCCCAGTAAAGCCTCGTTTGACTCGGCACTTGCAGCGACGTAAAGTGCCCGAGCCATGCCCGCCGTCCGTTCACCCATGGTTGCCGACGTTGGCGCTCGCATCCGCTCGCTGCGTACGGCGAAGGGCCTCACGCAGGCGCAGGTCGCCGAGCCGAACTACACCAAGGCCTACATATCGATGCTCGAGTCGGGGCGCACGCGTGCCTCGATGAAAGCACTCGAGCACATCGCGGGCGTCCTAGGCGTAAAGCCCGCGGATCTCCTGGGTGGTGTCGCAGCCCCCGCAACGCCGCAGTACGAGCTGCTCGAGGCCCGGCGCTACATCGAGCAAGGGCGCGCGGCAGAGGCGATCCCAATCCTCGAAGCACTCGAAGAAGGACTTGGGGCGTCCGATCAGCTCGTGCGGCTTCGATATCTCGGCGTGGCATACAACGTCATGGGTCAGCCCAAGCAAGCGTTCCCACTCATCGAACGTGCGCAGCGCATGGCCGAGCTCCTCGAAGATGCCGAAGAGCAGATGCGCGTCAACGCGGTGCTCGCCAGTGCGTATTCGCGGACCTACGCGTACGAGGAGGCGCAGCGATTACTGCGAGACATCGTCGCGGCCTGCGACAACGGTGTCCTCAACGATCCGGCATTCCACTTCCGTCGTCTGGTGGACCTCGCGCTGGTCCTCACGAATCTGAGGCAGCCCAAGCAAGCCCTCGCGACGTATGAGCGCGCGATCAGCCTTGCCGAGAAGTTCCGCGATCGACCCTCGCTCGGCGCTCTCTACGCGGGGATGGCGAAGACCTACCAGAACGAAGGCGACCTCGAAGCGGCGATCGTCTACAACCAGAAGAGCCTTCAGATCTTCGAGGAGCTCGAGCTATTCGATCAGGTTGCCTGCACGCTCGATAACGCGGCGTTGCTCTACGCCGAGTATGGAAACCGTGAGCGCGCCCGCGAGTGCCTCACGCGCGCAGCAGAGCTCGCCGTCGAGACGCAGCGCGACGGCACGATGGCGTCGATCAAGGCCTCGGAGGCCGAGGTCACCGGGAAGACCGACCCAAAGCAAGCGCTCGAGATGGCGCAGGAAGCCCTCAAGTTCGCGAAGCGCGTCGGCCAGCCCGACGCGCAGGTCCGGCTCCTTGTCCTGATCGGCGAGCTGCGCATGAACGCGAACGCAGCCGCGGCCCGCAAGTCATTCCAGGAAGCGCGGCTGCTGGCGGAAGAGCGCGCGCCGCATCTGCTGCGCGTGATCTTCGATCGCTGGTCGCACGCCGCCGAGTCGACCGGCGACAGCGAAGAAGCGCTGCGGCTCGCGCGCCGCGCGCTGGAGACAGCTCGCACATAGCACGGCCGCGCTAGGTCCTAGCCTTTCTCACATGACCCTCACCGCCGCTCTCGTGCGCGAGCGCGTGCGTGGCACGATCCTGGGTCGCATCGGCGACACACCGCTTGTGCCGCTGCGCCGGATCGGCGCCGGTCTGCGTGGCGAGCTGTGGGCAAAGATCGAGTCCGCCAATCCCGGTGGCAGCGTCAAAGACCGCGCCGGACTGTGGATGGTCATCGCGGCTGAGG
>JALYLT010000240.1 GCA_030774095.1 Chloroflexota bacterium | reverse complement strand
GGACAGGGGGCCGGCGCAGCGGGCGCGTACGGTGCAAACGCTCATGTCCGGCCTCCCTTGGTCTTCGTCGCCCCCGATGGGCGCCGGCGAATCGTACACGCTGGCTTCCATTCTGCCCAGAGGCTGCCGGTCGACACCGCGCATCGCACCTCGCGCCGACTCGTCGACATCGCCCACGCGTACGGCCTCGCGGGGATGCTCGTGTACACCATCCTCTTCCGTCGATTTGCATTTACACGACGACAGCGCGCGAAACCGGAAGACGCTACCCGTTTGGAGACCGCCAACTCTTCACACGACGTCGCGACTTTGGTACGTTTTCGTTCGAAGTGCGGCCCATGCGGGGAAGGGTTTCGGCGTGACAGAAAGCGATCCTGGGGCGCGGCGCGCGTATGCACGTCGCTATTACGCCCAAAACCGCGACAAGATCCTCGCTCGACGACACGCACGGAAGGCGGCGCGCAGTAGGGGCGAGCAGGAGCGAGACGAGGAACAGCGCAAGAAGCGAAACATTCGGTACCAGCGCGCGAATCTCCCACCGCAGCGTGTAGCGTCGTTACGCGCGCAGGGTCGGGACCGCGCGCGTCAGCGACGCGCAAGTGGCAAATCCGATTACTGGCGCAATCCCGAGGCTGCGCGATCTCGACAGCGGCGCTACCGCGGGCGGCACCGGGCGCGTCTCAACGAGACACAGCGGGAGCGCGACCGTAAGCGCTACGCGGCTAACCGCGAGTCGCTGCTGGCAGCGAGACGAGAGCGTTACGCGAGCGACCCAGCCCTCGCAGAACGCACTCGCGCAGGCAATCGCGCGTGGTACGAGCGCAACCGTGACCAACGCCGCGAGTATCGACGCCGGTATCAGCAAGAGCACGGCAATGAAATGCGTGCGCGTCATCGAGAACGCAACCGACGCGAATATGCAAAGGATCCACGCGCCCGTCTCGACTACTACAAGCAATGGCGATTGCGGAATCTCGAGCGCGCTCGCGCCTACGTTCGGGTTTCAGGCAACAAGCGCCGAGCGGCTGCCGCCGGGAAGCACTTCACGTTTCAGGAGTGGGAAGCGCTGCTGAGGGACCACGACGGCCGCTGCGCGTACTGCGGCTCGGCCGAACGCATCGAGGCGGATCACCGGGTCCCGCTCTGTCGCGGCGGGTCGAACGAAATCGGAAACATCCTTCCGGCATGTCGTCCCTGCAATCGCCGAAAGCACCGCAGGACCGAAGATGAGTTCCGAGCGCTTCTTGCTAGGGAGCGCGCCGAACAGTCTGGCGGTTAGGTGCGCGGAGAGGGGCTCGGGAAACCGCGCTGTGGCGGTACGACAAGGTCCTCGCCGAAGATCTTGGAGCGTGGCACCTCGTCGAGGAACCGCTGGATGCCGTTGACGATCGCGGTCGCCACGCCGTCGGCTTTGTTGACCATGAGATCGCGGTCGTGATCGTTCGAGAGGAATCCCATTTCGAGGATCGCAGCAGGTGTGTGAGCCGCGGCGGTGTGCTGATACCGTCCCCAGTTGAAAGCATAGTAGTTAGTCATGTTGCGAGAGATTCCTTCCGCGTCCCAATCGAGACCGGTCAGCTTCCCATATTCGTCCCGCAGAAAACTCACAAGCTTGTCCTCGTACGGTCCACGACGAGATCCGTGCGCGATCTTGAACCCGCTCTTCTCGCCCGTTCCGTCCCCGTCGGCATGGAGGGCGACGAACACATCCGCCAGGTAACCCGGTGGGATCGTCGTCGGGATGATGTCGACGACATAACCACGCGCGGTCAGCTGCGCCTTCACTCGCTGCGCGATATCCATGTTCACGTCGAGCTCATCGACCCCCGCCCAGCTCGTCCCGCTCTGGAAGGTGATGCGGGTGCCGAGCTCGGCCGGAACCTGGTCGGTCATCCAGTGGCCGACCTGGATCCCGATGCGTCGCGGTCCCGTCGGCATCGCGGGCTTCGGGATGCGCACACCGTTCGCCTGCACGATGGCCCCGCCGGGTGGTGCAAGCGCGACAGGCGGGACACCCGGAATGTCTCGGGCGGGATCGAGGTCCTCGGGATCGATGTCCTGCAGCATCGGGAGTGGGGCACCGGCTCTGACCGCAACGCCGGGCCCTGGGGCGAGCTGAGCAGCCGGGACCCCCGGCCCGCTTCCCGGAACGACAACGCCACACGCGACGACCGCGGCCGCGACGACCGCGAGACCCGCGACAGCAAGGACGAACACTCGGCGCATCTTCATAGGCTAAGCGACATGCACGTGACTGACCCACTTTATCCACTGGAACCCGCGATGGTCGGGTGCGATGAGACGCGCGGGATACCCATGACCCGTGCCCAGGGTTTCGCCTCCGACATGTGTCGCGATAAGCAGCCGGTCTGCCTCGCCGATGGGGAACGACCAAGCGTGCCCCGTCTGGGACACGACGTCGACACGCTGCGCTGAGGCTCGCACGCCGTGCCGAGCGAGCAGATCAGCGAGCGTTACGCCACGCCAGCGCTGCTCCGTCCACCAACCGCCGGTGCAGTCGAGGATGGCATCGCGCTCCGTGACCGGCATGGCAAGCAGCTCGTCGTAGGCGATCGCGCCGGGCGACGCGAGCTCTCCATCGACCTGCAGACGCCACGTCGCAACATCGATCGCCGGAGCGGTGTCGAACGCCCAGATGGTGAGCGGGAAGTCGTTGCCGCTGAACGCAGCGGCTGCGCGTGACCCCGTCGACCGTCGAGCCAGGCCGGCGCGATCGAGCGCGGCGGTCGCGACGACCGCGCCGATCCCGACCGCCAACGCGCGTAGTGCGACGCGACGGCCGCCGAGATCCGCGACGGCGGGCCGCGATTCCCAGCGCCGCGCGGCGTGGGCGACCACGAGCGGGACGAGCGCGACGCCGACGAACACATGAACGTTGAGCAGCGAGTACGCCAGAGGCCGGTCGAATGACACGATGCCGATCGACCACGCGAGCCCCAGACCCAGCACGAGCAGGAGCGCGACGGAGGCGATACCGCCCACCGCGACGCTGAGACCGCTCCCTCCACGCGTCCGACGACGCACCGAGCGCCGCGCGATCCCGTACTTCCATGCGAGGACGAGCATCACACCGACACCGGCGACCCGATGCATCACGAGCAGCGCATTCGCGATCGCGCCCGACGTGACCCACGCCAGCAGACCGGTCGCGACGAGGAGCGGCACGACGACGAGGAGCGCGAGGTTCACCAGCCGCCGTGGCACCCCGAAATGCTAGTCCGGCGTCGATGCCAGAGACTGGCCTCATGAACGCCGACGAGCTGATCTACCTCAGTCGCGAGCCGCTCAACGCGGAGACGCCGCTCGAACGACAGATGGGCGTCGTCACGCCCGCATCGCGCCATTACGTGCGCGATCACTTCCCGATACCCGAGGCTCCGAAACGGCTCGTGATCGACGGCGCGGTACGCGCGCCGCTGCAGCTCGATCTCGAGGACGTCCGTTCACTTCCGCCGCGGTCGCTCGTGGTGACCCTCGAGTGCGCCGGCAACGGACGCGCCTTCCTCGATCCGCCGGTCGCGGGCGAGCAGTGGCGTACCGGGGCGGTGAGTACCGCGGAGTGGACCGGAGCGTCGCTCAGCGCGGTCCTCGAGATGGCCGGACCACTGGCGACGGCGATCGAGGTCCTCTGTGTCGGCGCTGACACGGGAGCTCCGGCGGGCGTGAGCGAGCGGATCGCGTACGAGCGATCGCTCCCGATCGCCGACGCGATGCGCGACGACGTTCTGCTCGCGTACGCGATGAATGGCCACGATCTCCCGCGCGAGCACGGCGCGCCGCTGCGCCTCATCGTCCCGGGTTGGTACGGCATGGCCTCCGTGAAATGGCTCGCGCGGCTGCACCTCCTCGAGCGCGCCTTCGACGGTTTCTTCCAGACGAAGCGATACGTCGTCGGGGACAAGCCACTGCGCGAGATCGCGGCGCGCGCACTCGTCGCATCGCCGCGCGACGGCGAGCGCCTCGAGGCGCGCCCGTTCGTCGCGCGCGGCTACGCGTGGAGCGGACGCGGCGATCTCGCTCGGGTCGCGATCTCCGCCGAC
>JALYLT010000239.1 GCA_030774095.1 Chloroflexota bacterium | reverse complement strand
CTCCTCCTCAACGACCTTGACGACCCGAAGGCGCTCCGCGGCAAGCTCCTCCGACAGCTCGACGAACTCGAGCGCCACGCCGGCCGCGCCGGCGAGGGCCTGGATGAACCGCTCGTCGTCCTCCTGGAAGGTGCCCTCGCGGTCGTTCACCGCCTGCAGCACGCCGAGCCGGCGGTGGTCCCGAGCGTCGATCGGCGCGACGAGCATCGAACGGGTCCGGAACCCGGTCCGGGCGTCGACGCTCGGGTCGAACCGCGCGTCCTCGTATGGCGCGTCGATACGCAGGAGACGGCCCGCGCGTGCCACCTCGGCCGCGAGGCTGCGCCCGTCGAGCGGAAGACGGATCTCCTTGAGCTCGCTTTCCGTGAGCACACGCGACCACAGCTCGTTCTTACCGTGATCGATGACGTACAGCGTCGCGCGCTCGCAGTCGAGCATCCGCATCGCGGTCGCGACGATCCGGGCGAGGACGCGGTCGATGTTGGCTTCCAGCGCGAGGTCCTGCTGCAGCTTCAGCAGCTCCTCGAGCTGCGCGGAGTCGTTCAGGTTGGCCATGCGCGCTGATGCTATGACGGCGCCTCAGCTTTGCCTTGAGCGATCGCGCGAACGGTGTCCAGCGTGTCGATCTCACCCGCGGGCTTGTCCGGACGCAGCCGCACGATCCGCGGAAAGCGCATCGCGTACCCCGAGTCGTGCCGGTCGCTCTGCTGGATCTGATCGAAGGCGACCTCGATCACCGTGTCGGGCCGGACGATGCGCGCGCGGCCGAGGTCCTTCACCGTCGTCGCGAGGAAGTGCTCGGTCATCTCCGCGATCTCCTTGTCGGTGAGTCCCGAGTACGCCTTGCCGACGACGCGCAGCCGCTCGCCATCGCGCACCGAGAACGTGTAATCGGAGAGGACGCCGTGGCGCTTGCCGTGGCCCCACTCGACGGCAGTGACCACGACGTCGAGCGTGCGCAGCGCACGCTTCACCTTGAGCCATTCCATCCCGCGGCGGCCGGGCCGGTACGGCGACCGCGGGTCTTTCACCATCAGCCCCTCGTTCCCACGCTCGCGGGCCGCGAGGAATTCGCGATCGAGCGCGGCCACGAGCTCATCGCCGGTCGCCTCGACCATCGTCTGTCGCGCCAGGCGTAGGGGAGCCGCGAGTGGAAGCGCTCGGAGCAGCTCATGGCGCTCGGTGAGCGGCAGGTCGAGGAGCGCGCGGCCGTCGCGCTCGAGAAGGTCGAATACGACGAGTGACGCCGGGAGCCGCTCGCGAACCTCGCCGGACACATCTTTTCGTCCGAGACGCGTCTGGAACGTGGTGAACGGCACGGCCCGGTCGCCCTCGAACGCGAGGACCTCCGCGTCGAGCACGAAGGTCCCGGGGATCGCCTGCAGCGCGTCGAGCAGCTCGGGATAGCGGGTCGTGACGCGATCGAAGGTGCGCGAGTAGAGCTCGACGCGCTCATCGACCTTGTGCACCTGCGCGCGCACGCCGTCGTATTTGTCCTCGACCACGTACGGCGGCGGGAAGCGCTGCGCCACCTCGGCGAGATCGAGCACCGGTGTCGCGAGCATCATCCCGATCGGACGGAAATGCGCGAGGGTCGGCTCCTCGAGCGTGCCGTGCTTCGCGCGCAATGCGGCCTCGCCGATGTCGCCGGTGAGCATGTTCGCGCGCGCGACGGCGTCGCGGTCGCGCTCGAAGGCTGTGGCGATGGCATCCACGAGCAGTCCTTCACGCAGGCCGATGCGCGTCTCGCCGGACACGATCTTCACGATGTAGCGCGCTTCGCCGGCGTCCGCGCGACGCAGAAGAGCCCGGACCAGCTCGCGCTTGTTGTTCGTACCGCGGACCGCGGCGATGCCGTCGAACGCCGCGGCGATGTCCGCGAGCGTGAGCGGCTCGCCGTCCCCGGGAGAGTCGGCGATGAGGTCGTGCGCGACGTCGCCCAGGTCGGCGTGGCGCTGATAGCTCGCGCCCATGTCCTCGCCGCTTTTTGCCGATCGCTCCAGCAGCACGTCCGAGAGGGCGCTCCAGCCGACCGAGAGCACGCGCTCGTCCCTGCGCGGGAACGGCGCGCCCGCGAACAACCTGGCCGCGGTGACCAGGTCGGCATCGTCCAGGCGCGCCAGGTACGCGCCGAGCAGCCGGTTCTTCTCCAGCTTCTTCGTCGTGGCGCGCACCGCGTCGGCCGTGGTCACCCAGTCGGCGAAACGGCCGCTCACCTAAGATGCGGCCGCAAGGAGGTGCGCATGGGGATCATCGAGCTGATCATCGTGGTGCTTCTGCTGCTCTGGCTCTTCGGCTACTTCGGCCGCGGTCGTCTGTTCTCGGGCACACCCGCGCTGGCCAGTGGCAACCTGATCCACACACTTCTCGTCATTGTCGTCATCCTCGTGGTCCTGCGGTTGCTCAACATCATCTGACGCGCCGCGGGTGCCCGCGCGCACCGCTCGCTAGAGTCGGGCGGTGCAGCGGGCCTCCGGCGCAGACCGCGTCTTTCGCGTTCCCTACGGCCACGAGGAGTTGGAGTTCATGCTCCAGCCGTGGTTCGACGTCGACGTCGTCGAGTCCGGGACCGCCTCACCCGTCACCGATCTGCCGGCCGCGGCGCTCGCGGCGCTGCGTCGACCACGTGGCTCGCCCCCGCTGTCGCAGCTCGCGCGCGAGGCCATGGCTGCGCGGACTGGTGCGAGCGCGGTCATCGCCGTCACCGATCTCACGCGCGCGTGTCCGGACGACGTCCTCGTCCCGCCACTGCTCGATGAGCTGAATGCCGGCGGCATACCCGACGAGCGGATCACGGTCATCGTCGCCGTCGGGCTTCACCGGGCTACGACCGAGACCGAGAAGCGCGAGAAGCTCGGCCCGGTAGTCGATCGGGTCCGTGTCGTGGATTCGGACGGCCGCGATCCGGCGATGTTGGTAGACCTCGGACCGATACCGCCGTACGGCGTTCCGGGGTCCACGCAGCGGATCGTCAAGGACGCGGATGTTGTCATTGCGACGGGCATCGTCGAGCCGCATCAATACGCGGGTTACTCCGGCGGGCGCAAGACCGTCGCGATCGGCTGCTGCGGCGAGCCCGTCATCACCGCCACGCACGGGATGCGCTTTCTCGAAGATCCCGGCGTGCGTCTCGCGAAGATCGAGGGCAATCCGTTCCATCAGACCATCACCGAGATCGCGCGACGTGCGGGCCTGCGCTTCTGCCTCAATGTCGTGACCGACGACCAAGGCCGCGTCGTCGCCGTGGCGGCTGGTGCGCCCGATGATGTCCTTCAGGGTCTCGTCGACGTCGCCGCGCGCCTGTATACGCGGCCGATCGCGAAGCAGTACGACATCGTGATCGCCGGCGTCGGCAAGCCGAAGGACTCCAGCCTCTACCAGGCGTCGCGCGCGGCGACCTACCTGCGCTTCGCTCCCACACCGGTGGTGCGCGAGGGCGGCGCGATCATCATCGCCGCGCAGCTCGACGAGGGCGCGGGCGACGGAGCGGGGGAGCAGCGCTTTCTCGCGGCGCTGGAGCGCGCCGAGTCCCCCGCGGCCGTGGTGGAGGCGGCGCGTCGGCACTTCGAAGGCGGCGAGCAGCGTGCGGTCATGCTCGCGCTCACGCTCCAGCACTGTCTCGTGATCATCGCCGCGTCCGAGGCGCCGGAGATCGTGCGCCTTGCGAAGCTGCGCGCCGCCGTCGATGTCGAAGAGGCGCTCGACATCGCGTACGAGCACATCGGCCGTCCGGCGCGCGCGAGTGTGCTGCTCGTCCCGCACGCGCTCCACACGCTCCCGGTCGTGCAGCCACCCGTCGTGGCGTGAGCGCAGACACTTCGACCGCAGCGCGTCGCCGTCGCCCCCTGTTGAGCGAGCAGCTCGATCGGCTCCGCGACGCGCTGGAGCCTGGGGCCACCGAGGTGAGCGCCCGGCCGCTCCTCGGCGGCGTGGACACCGCCACGTATGCGCTACGGCTCGGGCGCCTGGAGGGTCACCGGGAAGTCGTGGTGCGCATCTACCAGGAATGGGAGAGCGATCCCGCTGTCGCGGCGCGCACCGAATTCGCGAAGCTCGGGGCGGTCTCCGCAGTGATCGAC
>JALYLT010000238.1 GCA_030774095.1 Chloroflexota bacterium | reverse complement strand
TAAGCTCGTCCCAGCTCGCCTTCGTGCCGCGCGCGATGTGCCGCCGGATCTGGCGCGCGCGGTACGCGGGCTCCTGGCGATCGCGCAGCCATCCGACGAGGGTTCGCTCATCGATGTCGCTGATCGCGGGGCGCGCGGCTTTCACATCAAGAGCGTAGCCGTCACAAAGGACTGGTCGGGCGGATCGGACTACAGCCGCCGCGCGATGACCAGCGCGATGAGTCCAGGAACTGCAAAGATCAGTGTGACGACCAGCCAGCTGAAGACATCGAGTGCCACCACCCACAGGCTGTCGTACGTGGGTCTGTTGCTGCGAATCAGCGAGATCGCGTCATTCACGAGTACGCCGAGCAGCCACCCATAACCGAATAGGAAGAGGGTGTAGACGCCCACCGCGGGCCTCGGCGCGCGAAGTAGCGATTGACGCACCAGTCCCAGACCCGTGACCGCCATCGCAACTGCGAGCGTTCCCTGGATCCCTGAAAGTTCAACGCCCCCTGACAATCCGCGAAACGCGACGAAGAGGTCATAAGCGGACTCGGCTGCTAGCACGAGCAGGCCTGACCCAAGAGCCAGCCGCACGACGCGACTCAGGAGGGTCGTTCTGATCACGACGGCAGGCGCGCTCCCACGATGCGGCGCAGACCGCGAGCCCAGTCCTCACCAGTCATCGTCCTCTTGCCCGCGGGACGCACCAGCTCGAGACGCAGCCATCCCGCGCCAGCCGCGACCTCGGGTTGGCCGTCATGGATCTCGACGACCCCGTGCTCCTGCGGCGTGCCGCCGGATACCGTGGCGCCGGCGATGACCAGGCGCTCACCGCGGAAGGTCGTCCACGCGCCGGGGTCCGGCGTGAACGCGCGGACGCGGCGAGCAAGCTCGTCCGCCGGCCGCGCGAAGTCGAGCTCGCCCTCGCGCGACGCGAGCTTCGGCGCCAGCGTCGCCTGCGCACCGTCCTGCGGCGTCGCCTCGAGCTCGCCGGCGATATAACGCGGCAGCTCGTGCTCGAGCAGCCCGGCGCCGAGCAGAGCGAGCCTCCGCGTGAGATCGCCCGCCGACTCCGCCTCCCCGATCGGCGTCCGCTCCTGCGCGAGGATCGGGCCCTCATCGAGCGCCGCCGTGCCTTCCATGAGCGTGATGCCGGTCTCGTGGTCGCCGGCGAGGATCGCGTGCGCGATGGGCGCGGCGCCGCGCCAGCGCGGCAGCAGAGAGGCGTGGACGTTCACGGCGCGATCGTTGACCGACGCGAGGAGGGTGCGCGGGATGCGGTTGCCGTACGCGGCCCACACCAGGAGCTCCGGCCGCAGCGACATGATCTCGTGCAGCGCGGCCTCATCGATGCGCGAAGGCTGCAGCACGGGCACGCCGAACGCGAGCGCGCGCGCCTTCACCGCGGGCACGCTGAGGCGGCCCCGATCGCCAGCGCGGTCGGGCTGCGTGA
Source organism: Chloroflexota bacterium (assembly GCA_030774095.1). GTDB lineage: Bacteria > Chloroflexota > Limnocylindria > P2-11E > P2-11E > CF-39. The sequence continues at coordinate 2,659 of JALYLT010000238.1, read as the reverse complement.
CGACCGCCACGAGCTCGAGCGATCCGCGATCGCACAAACGATCCACCGCCTCGAGCGACGGAACAGCGAACTCCGGCGTGCCGAGGAACACGGTGCGCGTCATCGAGCTGGACCTGCGCGCTTCAGGACCGCAGCCGCTCTCCCTCGTCCTCATCCGCGGGCACGTCGACCTCGACCGCATGCAGGTCGTCACGTGAGCGAAGTCGGTCGACGTACAGGACGCCGTTCAGGTGATCGGTCTCGTGGAGCATGCACTGCGCACCGAACTCCTCGCCCTCGATGACGAACTTCTTCCCGGCGATATCCAGGGCGACGAGCCGCGCTTGCAGCGGCCGCTCGAGCATGCCGTACATGCCCCGCACCGAAAGACACCCTTCGCTCGTCTCGTCGACCTCGTCGCTCACCCATTCGATCTTCGGCTCGATCGCGACGATGCCGGCCTCGTCCACGTCCATGATCGCGACACGGAGGGGGACGCCGATCTGCGGCGCGGCGATGCCGATCCCGCGCGCCGCGACCATCGACGCGAACAGCCGCTGCGCGAGCACTTCGAGATCGCCGCGCTGCATGCGCGCCTTCTTCGCGGGCGCGTGCAGCACCGGATCGCCGATCTGGCGCACCTCGACGGCGTGCGCGGTCACGAACGGGGGTGCGGACCACTTCGCGCGACGACCCGGGTCGATCCGCCACGGCGATCCCTTCGCGATGCGAATGCGCGGTGGCTGCGGCTCCTCCTGCTCGTCCCGGGCGAGGCTCTCGCTCACCCGAGCAGTGTCACCGGGTCAACGTCGACCGTCCACTCCGCCGAGGGGGGAACGCGGTCGAGCAGCGCCTGCGGTCGCGCCCCGCGCAGGACGAGCTGCATGCGAAATGCTCCGGCTCGCTTCGCCGCGAAGGCCGGGGCGGGACCGAGCACCTCGGCATCGCCGGCCGCATCGGCGCGGAGCGCCTTCGCGTACGTGTCCGCGCGCCGCTCGACGGTGTCCGCGCGCTTCGCTTGCGTCTGGAGGAGCACGAGCTTCGCGAACGGCGGATAGCCGAACCGGCGGCGGCCGTCGAGCTCGGCGACGGCGAACGTCGCGTAGTCGTGCGCCGCGGCGGCGCGGATCGCGTAGTGCTCGGGCAGATACGTCTGCACGATCCCCCTGCCCCCCGCGGGTCCGCGGCCCGATCGACCGAGCACCTGGGTCAGCAGTTGGAACGTCCGCTCGGCCGACGAGAAGTCCGGAAGGCTGAGCACGGTGTCCGCGTTCACGACGCCGACGAGCGAGACGCCGGGAAGGTCGAAACCCTTGGCGACCATCTGCGTCCCGACGATGACCTGCGCGCGCCGCGATCGCATCCGCTCGAACAGCGCCGCATGGGAGCCCTTCGCGCGAACGGCATCTCGGTCGAGTCGGAGGAGCGCCGCCTTTGGAACGACCGCGCGCACTTCTTCCTCGACGCGCTGCGTCCCGACGCCGAGATGGCGGATCCGCGCGCTGCCGCATTTGGGGCAGCGCTCGGGCGGTGTTCCGCGGCGTCCGCAGCGGTGGCACACCAGCGTCCCGTCGGCGTGATACGCGAACGGGATGTCGCAGGCGGGACAGTTCACGACGTACCCGCAGTCGCGGCAGAGCACGACGGTCGCGAAACCGCGCCGGTTGAGATAGAGGATGGCCTGCTCGCCTTTCGCGACAGTGCGCTCGAGCGCGAGACGCAGCGCGCGTGACAGCGTTCCGCGGTTGCCCGCTTTGAGCTCGAGACGGAGGTCGACGATCGTCGTCGGCGGCATGGCGAGGTCGCTCACGCGCTCCGGCAGCTCGAGGAGCTGGATCGCCCCATTTGTCGCGGCGTGGTACGTGATGACGCGCGGCGTGGCGCTACCGAGGATGACGACTGCGCCAGCGATGCGGCCCAAAGCCAGCGCGGTGTCGACGGCGTGGTAGCGCGGCGCGCTCTCCTGTTTATAGGAGGGCTCCTGCTCCTCGTCGACGATCACCAGACCCGGCCGTTCGAGAGGCGCGAACAGCGCTGAGCGCGAACCGACCACCACGTCGGCCGTTCCGTCGAGTACCCGACGCCACTCGTCGTAGCGCTCGCCCGCTGAAAGCGCCGAGTGCAGCAGGGCGACGCGCTCGCCGAAGCGCGCGACGAACCGCGCCACGACCTGAGCGGTCAGCGCGATCTCCGGCACCAGGACGATCACGCCGTAGCCCATCGCGAGCGCCCGCGCAGCAGCGCGGAGATACACCTCGGTCTTCCCGCTCGCGGTCACGCCGTGCAGCAGGAACGGCGCGCTCGTGCCGAGGCTGCCGAGGATGATCTGCAACGCATCGGCCTGACCCGCGGTGGCGGTCGCGTCACGCACGGCGTCGTCCTCACCGAGCGCGAATTCGCGCGGGATGCGGCGGACGCTCCGGGCGCCCTCCAGCACCAGGCCCCGCTTCGCGAGCGCGCGCGCCGCGATAGCACTGCCACCGGCCTCGGCGAGATCCGCGGAGCTGACCGCGCCCGCGGCGAGAGCGCGCAGCGTCGCAAGCTGACGCGCGCCGATGCGTGCCGAGCTCGAGTGCGCCTCGCGGCCAGCGGGCGTCAGAGCGAAGATGGGTTCGCGCCGCTCGCCGCGCGCCGTTGGCAGACCTACGCGCGCGCGGCCCGCGAGCGCGGGGGGCAGCAT
>JALYLT010000237.1 GCA_030774095.1 Chloroflexota bacterium | reverse complement strand
GGAGTGGTGCCGCCACATGCAGCGATCGCCATGCCGGCGGCCATGACGGCCCCAAGCAACCTGATACGTGTCGAACTGAACATGGTCACTCTCACCTCTTGTCCCACATTGGACGCGTCGTAGACGCACGGCGAATGTACTCCCATGTCTCCGCCATCGTCTACGCTCGCCGGACGATCGAGGTCAACGGCCATCCCATCGCGTACGAGCTGGTCGGCGAAGATGTCCCCGTCGTGCTCGTGGCCGGGACTGGTTATCCCGGCGCGACGTGGCCAGCGGAATTCACCAGGCCACTCGCGGCGCGGCACTCCGTGCTCACGTTCGATCATCGCGGCACCGGAAAGACGCCGCCGTCGCTGGATCGATATTCGACCCGCCTATTTGCGCAGGACGCGATCGGACTCATGGATGCCCTCGGCCTTCCCGCCGCGCACGTGCTCGGCCATTCGATGGGCGGTCGCGTCGCGCAGTGGATGGCGCTCGACCACCCGGATCGGATCCGCACGCTCATCCTCGCGGCCTCTGGGCCCGGCCAGTTCCGCGACGACAAGCCGGTCACGCGCGGCATCCCCGTGCACGCCGCGCAAGAGATGATCGAGCTTGGGTACGAGCGCTACATGCGCGAGCACATCCGCGACACGTTCTTCACGCCCGAGTTCGCGGCCGCAGAGCCCGAGCGCGTCGCGTGGCTGCACGACACATTCTGGGCACACCGTCCCGACCTCGAGAACTACCTGCGCCATGTGCTCGCGCGCCAGGAGCATCAGACCGCGGAACGGCTCGGCGAGCTCCGGATGCCGACGCTCGTCATGATCGGCGACCGCGACACGGAGATCATGGGAACCGGGTCACATGTCGAGCAGTCCGAGTTCCTTCTCGCGCATCTGCCGAACGCGACGAAGCGCGTGGTCGAGGGAGCGGCACACGGTGTGTTCTGGCAGCTGCCGGAACGCAGCGCGGAGATCGTGCTCGAATGGACGGCCGCGCACTAGCCGCTAGCTCGCGCCGATCCTCGCGGTGCGTCGTTCGAAGCGCACCGGGTAATGGAGCCACCGCGTGAACCGATCCGTGCGCGTGTCGCGCTCCGGCTGACGATCGGGGTCGGGACGCACGCCGCGGCGCGCGACTGCCTGCAGCTCCAGCGCGACGAGACCAAAGACGTGGTCGGCGTCGACCTCGAACGAGGCCGGGATCGGAAAGCCGCCACCGACGGCGCGACCCGGGCACTGATGTGGCCCCGCGCCGAAGGAGTGGCCCCAGCGCGGGACGCCGGGATCGACCGCGCGGTCCGGATCGAATTCGTCGGGACGCCCGCCGAAGAGCCGGGCGTCGCGGTTCGCGGTTGCGACGTCGAGGACGACGAGCGCGTCCTTCGGGACCTTCCGTCCAGCGATCTCGGTGTCGGCCTCGGCCCGCCGCTTGATCTTCGGCGTGGTCGGGCGCAGGCGCAGCGTCTCCTGCACGACGCGCTGCGCGAACAGCGTGTCGCGCGCGATCCGTTCGATGGTCCGATCGGCGTCCGCGGTCGCGAAGATCAGATCCAGCGCGTTGACGAGCGTCTGCGCGCTGGTGTGAGTTCCGCCTTGGAGATATGTCGCGACCTCACGTACGACCCGTCCGTCGTCGTCGAGCTCGAGCTGCGGCTCGGCGCGGTGCAGCAGGAGCACGGTGAGAATGTCGTGCGGTAGCTCCTCTTCCGGCAGCTCGCCGTGTCGCACGCGATCGATGAGCGCCGCGCGAGTGACCATCGCGGGGCGAACGAAATCCCGCTCGAACTCGATGTACGTCTGGCGCACCGCAGCGCGAACGGCGTCCGGATCCTTCGCGTCAAGGATCGCGCTCCCCTGCGAGAACAGATCGACGTGATGCACGAGCTTCCGCAGGTCATCGAGCGACCCGGCGTCACACTCGACGCCGGCTCGGCGCGCCGCGAGCACGACGCTGAGGAGCTCGCCGATCGGGAAGAGATCCACCTGTTCGCCGTCGATCAGCACGTCGAGCAGATCGTCCATCACACGCGGAAAGAGCTCGCGCTCGTAGAGACGCAAGACGTCGGCGCGGAATTGCGTGTTCTCGATCCGTCGCCGGGCGCGGTGCAGCGCGCCATGCGAGATGCTGACGATCCCGGCGCGGATGTTGCCCTCTTCGTAGGACCGTCGATCGAACGTGCGCGACAGATTCGGGTCGAAGAGGGCCGCGCGGATGTCCTCGAACGCGGAGAACGTGATCGTCGCCGTATAGGTCGTGAGTAGCGCCTCGCTCACCGTTCGGCCCCGCTGACTTCGATGGCGTGCGTCGGGCAATTGAAGGCTGCCTCGGCCAGGAGATCGGGGTCGGCCGTGGCCGCGCCCGGCAGTGGCGTGGAGACCCCGCGGCTCTCGTCGATCCGGAAGGCGAGCGGGACGAGGCGCACGCAGTCACCCGAGCCGATGCAGAGGTCGGGGTCGATCGTGACGCGCGGTGCTGTCGTCATCGAAACCCCTCCACGGTCGAAAATTGTACGCAGGCGTGGCGCAGAATGGTCACAAAGGCGATGAGCGGAGGGGTGGGAGTGATCGCTGAGCGAGTGCTCGAGCCACGTGCCGGCCCAGACGCGCCGCGGCTTTCGTCGTTCATCTCCGGCCGTTACGACGACGGCGACAGCGCCGGCGACTTCGAGGTCTTCGACCCGGCGACGGGCAAGCTGATCGCGCGCGTCGCCGAGGCGGGGCCAGCCGGCGTCGATCGCGCGGTCGCTGCGGGCGAGGCCGCATTCGCCGCCTGGCGCGCGATGCCCGCTCGCGACCGGGCCGCGCTGGTGCAGGAGCTCGCGCAGCGCATCGAGAGGAACGCGGAGCGTCTCGCGCACCTCGACACGCTCGACACCGGCAACCCGCTGAGCGCGATGAAACAGGACCTGACGAAGGGCGTACGGACCATGCGCGACGCGGCGGGTCTCGCCCTGCAGATGACCGGCCTCACGTTCCCCCTTCCAGGACTTCACTACACGCAGCGCGAGCCGTGGGGCGTGGTCGGTCGTCTCATCACGTTCAACCACCCGGCGATGTACGCGTGCGCGCGTTTCGGCGCGGCGCTCGTCGCCGGCAACTGCGTCGTGATGAAGCCATCCGAGCTCGCGCCGATCGCGACGCTGGCGATCGCCGAGCTCACCGCCGGGCTGCTGCCCGACGGCGTCGTGTCCGTCGTCGTGGGCGGGCCCGCGACGGGCGACGCGATCGTGCGTCACCCGAGCATCCAGCGCATCTCGTTCACCGGCAGCACGCCGACCGCGCTGCGCATCCAGGCCAGCGCCGCGGCGAGCGGGCATCTGAAGGCGCTCTCCTTCGAGCTCGGCGGGAAGAACCCGATCGTCGTGTTCCCCGATGTCGACCGCGACGAGGTCGCCGCCGCGATCGTGCGCGGCATGAACTACACGCGCGTGCAGGGGCAGAGCTGCGGATCGACCAGCCGTCTTGTGATCCAGGAGACGATCGCCGAGGATGTGCTCGCGCGCGTCGCCGCGCGCGCGGCGAAGATCAAGGTCGGTATGCCGATGGACCCGGCGACCGAGATGGGCGCGATGATCTCTAGGACGGCGCGCGATCGCTGCCTGGGCGTGGTCGATCGCGCGGTGCGCGAGGGTGCGCGCGTCATCGCGGGCGCGACCGTGCCGGACGATCCGGCGCTCGCCGGCGGAGCCTTCCTCACGCCGACCGTCGTCGATCGCGTCGCACCGGGTTCGGAGCTCGCGAACGAGGAGATCTTCGGCCCCGTGCTCGGCGCGATGACGTGGCGCACCGAGGATGAGGCCCTCGCGCTCGCGAACGCCGGGCGCTATGGCCTCACGGCCGCGATCTGGACGCAGGACATCGACAGGGCGCTGCGCATGGCGGACCGCACCCGGGCGGGCTACATCTGGATCAACGATGTCGAGACGCGGTTTCCCGCCGTTCCGTTCGGCGGCTGGGGCGACTCGGGCATCGGCCTCGAGCATGGCCTCGAGGAGATCCTCTCGTTCACACGCGTGAAGGCGGTCAACGTCCGGGTCCGCTAGGCCACGGTCTCCGCCGCGACGGGGATGGGATCGACCCTGCGGTCAAGGCCGCGCCAGGCAGCGCGCACCGCGA
>JALYLT010000236.1 GCA_030774095.1 Chloroflexota bacterium | reverse complement strand
CTCTCTGACCTCCTCCGCTGCCGCCTGGCACGCCACTTGCACTCGCCACCAACGACAAAGAGAAATCCCAACCCTTCCCTTCCTCACCACGAGACCCCGCCGAGAGGCGGGGTTTTGTGGCTCTAGAAGGTCGGGACGCCTAGGGTACGATGCCCGAGTCCGAGACCGGCGTGGAGGTGAGTCGTGGCGAACGGCTATTGCGTCAAGTGCAAGGCCTCGCGCGAGATCAAGGACGCAAAGCAGATCACCATGAAGAACGGGCGGCCCGCTACCCAGGGCTCCTGCCCCGTCTGCGGCACGAAGATCTTCAAGATCGGCGCGGCCTAGTTCCTGCTCCCGACCAAGGGGTCGGAGGTGCGCGCGTAATGAAGGTCAAGGATCTGATGACATCCAGCCCCACGGTCGTCCGGCCCGAGGACACCGCGTCCCAGGCCGCCACGCTCATGAAACAGGAAGACTGCGGCGCGATCCCGGTCGTCGGGGACGGCGGGAAGCTCGTCGGCATCGTGACGGACCGCGACATCGTGGTGCGTGCGGTCGCCGCGGGAAAGGATCCCCGCTCGACGCCCGTCTCCGCGGTGATGAGCGCCGACCCGGTCACGCTCTCGCCAGATTCGGACGCGGACGAGGCCGAGAAGCTCATGGCCGAGCATCAGGTCCGGCGGTTGCCGGTGGTCGAGAACGGAAAGCTCGTCGGCATCATCGTGACCGCGCAGCTGGCTCGGCGTGAAGATGCGAAAGAGGTCGGCGAGACGATCAAGGGGATCAGCGAAGCGAAGAGCGGACGAGGTTCACACGCGCGCGGCTGATCCATCGCGAAGTTCTCAACTTATCCACATCGTCAACAACATTTCCTCGTTGGTCACGAGGGCTGCTGGTCATTAACATTCGAATGGGCCAGTAGCTCAGCGGTAGAGCAGGGGACTCTTAATCCCTTGGTCGTGGGTTCGAATCCCTCCTGGCTCACAAGGAGTCGAGCGATGTTCAAAGACAGCCAGGCGTTCTCCGGCTTTTCCGTCAACGACCTCGACGCGGCGAGGGCCTTTTACGGCGAGAAGCTCGGGCTCGACGTTCAGGCTGACCAGATGGGCAACCTCGAGCTGCGCCTCGGCAGTGGGGCGAAGATCCTTATCTATCCGAAGAAGGACCATGTCCCGGCGACGTACACGATCCTCAACTTTCCGGTCGAAGACGTCGACAAAGCGGTCGATCAGCTCACGACGGCCGGCGTCACGATGGAGCGCTATCCGAACTTCGGCCAGGACGCGAAGGGCATCTCGCGCCGCGATGGCCAGGAGATCGCCTGGTTCAAGGATCCGGCCGGGAACATCCTCTCGGTGCTCAAGGCGGACAGGCGCTAGCGGGAGCACGGCTCACGCGGAGCGCGTGCCCCCTCACCGGGTCTCGCCCATACGGGTGAACTCGGTATTAGACGAGCCTGGCCCAGCAGAGGTAGTACGCGCGGCTCGGATGGCGGCATACAGGGTGGGAGATCCGGGCCTATCCGCATCTTCGTTCGTGACTAGCCTTTCATCCATGAGCGACTTCAGTCCTCTTCGTCGGGCTCTCGCATTTCGATCGTGGCGCGCGGCCCTCGTGGGCATCGCGGGCGCCGTCGCCATCTACGGGCTCGAGCTGCTCGCGCCAGCCGGCTGGCCGCGCGGCGCGCTGGCGTCGGTCGCGTGGCTGGCCTTCGGCCTCGGCGCGATGGTGGCTGCGGCGCGCGCCGCGGAAACGACGCCCGGCCGCGAACGGCTGCCGTGGATCTTCGTCGCCCTCGCCGTCGGCGCCTGGACCGTTGGCATGCTCGTCCGCAGCGCGTTCCTCATCGCCGACGTCGCGATCCCGACACCGGGCCTCGACGATGTCGCGCACCTGAGCGCGGCCGCCCTGCTGATCCTCGGCTTCGTGGCGATGGTGCGCGGCCAGCGTCTTGCGATCTACGCGTTGCTTCTCGACTCCGGGGCGGTGGTGCTGCTTCTTCTCGCCGCGATCGGGCTCCTCCTCTCGAGCACGCTCGCGAGCGAGATGAAACAGGAGCCGGTCGTCACTACGATCATCCTTCTTTACGCCGTCCTGTGGACCGGCGCGACAGGCGCTGCGCTCTCGGCACTCTGGGGTTCGCCGATGGAGCGGCCGCGTCGGGCGTACGCGATCCTCGTCGCTGGCGTCGCGCTGAATGCGCTCGCGTTCACGCTCAGCCTGCCGATCTTCCTGTTTGGTCGATTCCAAGCGGGCACACCGCTCGACCTGCTCTGGATGCTTGGCATGCTCGCGATCGGCGCGGCGGCTGGGACCTGGATCGAGGATCGCAAGAATGAGCCGAGGCGGCTCTTCTCACGCGACGTGATCGAGCTCTCGCGTCTCGCCCTTCCGGCCCTGACCGCTGGCCTCGCGGCCGGACTGGTCGTGGTCGCGAACCTGATCCAGTCGGGAGTCGAGCTGTTCGTCGACTCCGCCGTCGCCGCGACCATGGTCATCCTCGCCGTGCGCGCGGGCCTCGCCCTGTTCACGAACTGGCGCCTGAGCGAGACCGAGCGCCGCCGCGCGCTGCAGTTCGAGGCGCTCTACGAGGTCGGGCTGGCGGCCGCCGGCGAGCGCTCGCTGGACGAGCTCGCGAAGCTCGTCGTCGAACAGGCCACACAGCTGTCCCGCACCGACGGCGCGATGTTCGCGCTCGCGGAGCCCGGCAACGGCCTCATCATCCGGGCGCTGCGGCCGAATGCGCAGCTCGGCCTGCGCGACTCGGTCGGCGAGCCGCTCGCCGGCATCTCGCTCGCGACGATCGCGACGAGAGACATGGTCGTCGCGCCGAAGTACGCCGAGCACCCGATGAGCACGACACGTCTTCACGCGACGATCGCGTCAGCCATCGCCGTTCCGCTCATCGCGCACGGCGAGCTGGTCGGCACGCTCGCGATGTACTCGGCGACGCCGCGAAAGTTCTCGAGCGACACGCAGCGTCTGGTGCGGCTGTATGCGGCGCAGGCGGCGATCGCGATCGCCAACGCTCGCCTGCTGGCCGAGACGCACCGGCTCGCACGCGACGATGACCTGACGGGCGTGATGAACCGCCGCAGCCTCATGGAGCGCCTCGACGGCGAGATGGCCGAGGCCGCGCGCCACGGCGACATCTTCGCGGTCGTGCTCTGTGACGTCGACGGTCTCAAGACCGTGAACGACACCGCGGGTCACCTCGCCGGCAACGAGGTCCTGACGAAGGTCGCGAACCTGATGCGCGAGGCCATCCGCACCGAAGACGTCGTGGCGCGCTTCGGCGGCGACGAGTTCGTGCTCCTGTTGCCACGCACCGGACTTCTGCCGGCGCAGGCACTCGTGGGTCGCATCGAATCGCGCCTCCGCGAGGAGGCGTATCACTGGGCCGGCCGCGATCACCCGCTTCCGAGCGTCTCGTTCGGGATCGCCTGGTTCCCGGAAGATGGTCGCACCGATGACGCGCTGCTCGCCTGTGCCGACGAGCGCATGTACGAGGACAAGGTGCGCTCTCGGGCGCGCCGCGCTGGTGCGTCCGGGACCGATTAGCGTTTAGGCTGCTCCTGCCGATCAGGCGGGAGGGGATCTGTTGGCCAAGTGTCCCGAGTGCGACGGCGAGGTGACCGTCGGCGGCGATGCCGTGAAGGGCGAGATCGTGTCGTGCCCCGACTGCGGGGCGGAGCTCGAGGTGACCGAGACGAAGCCGCTCGCGCTCGCCCTCGCGCCGGAGGCCGAAGAAGACTGGGGTGAATAGCCCGACCGTCGGCGTGCTCCTCTCGCGCGTCCGCGTCGAGGAGAAGCTTCTCCTCGAGGAGCTCGAATCGCGGCACGTTCCGACGAAGATCCTCGACGACCGAGAGATCGTGTTCGAGCTCGAGCAAAAGCCGGAGATCGGCGTGGACGTCGTGCTCGAGCGCTGCATCCAGCACAGCCGAGCGCTCTACGCCCTTTGGGTGTTCGCCACCTGGGGCATCCCGACAGTGAACACGTTCGAGGTCGCGGACATCTGCGGGAACAAGCTGCTCACCACGATGCGGCTCATCCGCCACGGCGTGCCGTCGCCGCGCACGCGCGTCGCGTTCACACCCGAATCCGCGCTCGTCGCCACCGAGGAGC
>JALYLT010000235.1 GCA_030774095.1 Chloroflexota bacterium | reverse complement strand
GGCCGCTCGATCGTCGCGCTGTTCGCGACCGCGACGCGCGCGCCAAGCTGGCCGGTAAGGCCGATCACGGACGCGATCGTCGGCCTCGTGAGCCCGCTCGTGGATCAGGCCGCGACGCACGCAGAGAACGGGAGCGACCGTCTCGCGACGCAGTCGCGCTCCGCGGCGGCCGAGCTGCGAGGGAGATCGGGCCGCTGGGCCGGATGGCGTGTCATCGGCGGATTCCTCTTCTTTGCCGGCCTCTGCCTCTTCCTGTACGCGGATGCCGCGCTGTCGATCGCGAGCCACGAGAAGGCGATCGGCGCTCCGGTGGCGTTCCTTCCGGATTGGTTCAGAGAGGTGACCCTGGCCTACTCGATCGCCTCGTTCGTCGGAGCGTTGGTCCTCGGACTCGTCTTCTTCGACCTCCTCGGCATGACACATCTAGGCCCGTGGGACGACCTGGAGGAGCGACCGCGCATCTGGCTCACACGCATCGCAGCGGGTCTTGCCGTCTCGTTCCTGCTGCTCGCGCTGTTCCTCGCCTTGTGGCGTGCATCTGTGATCGTGCCCTCGTTCATTCCGGCTGACGTCGCGGACAAGCTCCTTGGCATCGCGTTGACCGCGCCGGTCCCGCTCATGCTCCTCGCCACCGCGCTCATCGCCTGGGGCGCGATCGCGATGCCGTGGCTCGCGTGGATCCTCGTTGTCGGCGCGCTCGCGCTCGCGATGCTGCTCGTCGCGCTCGTCCTGCGGGCGGTGAGCCGTGCGCTTCCACCCGCCGCGGTGTTGCTCGGTGGACTGCTGAGGATCGTGGGCGTCATCGCGCTCGGAGCGGTCATCGGATTCCTCGGCCTTGCAGCGATCGCGTACTTCGGACTGAGCGTCATCGCCGTCGGCACGGTGCTCGTGCTGGGTGCGGTCGGACTGGCGCTGTGGAGCGTCGGCTGGATCCTCGCCGAGGCCGTGGTCTACGCCGTGCGGCTCATCGCTCGTATCACCGACGGCGCCGCGATCGTGCTCCAACGCGTGATCGACGTGCTCATGACCCCAGGAAGGACGATCTGGAACTGGATCGCGAGCTTCGATCGAGCCCGTGCGATGCGCATCCAGCCGATCGCGCAACCCGAGTCGCGCCTCATCCGGGTGACTCCCGGCGACGTAGACCTGGTGGAGGAAGCAGCCGTTCGGTAACGTCCCGTCTCGCCCATGGGCGATCGCTGGCCACGGCTCCTCGCACCCCTTCGCCATCGCGACTTCCGTCTGCTGTGGACCGGACAGACGGTCTCGAGCTTCGGGAACAACGTGCAGAGTGTCGCGCTGCCGTTCCAGCTTCTCGCTATGGGCGCGACGCCGCTACAGCTGGGGATCGCGGTGGGGATCAACACCGCCACGAGCGTGGCGTTCCTGCTCGTCGGCGGCGCGATCGCCGATCGCGTCCCGCGGCGCACGCTCATCGTCGCGAGCGATCTATTCGGCGGCTGCGTCGTCGCGGTGCTCGCGCTCCTGTCGTGGTCTGGCCAGCTGCGGATCGAACACGTCTACGTGGCCTCGTTCGCGCTTGGCGCCACGCAGGCGTTCCTGCGGCCAGCGTACAACGCGATCATCGCCGACCTCGTGCCGACGGAGATCCTTCGCGCGGGGAACGCTGCCCGCCTCCTCGGCCGCAGCCTGGCCCGCATCGCCGGGCCTACGGTGGGCGGCCTCGCCGTCGCGTTCGCTGGACCGGCGCTTGCGTTCGGCATCAACGCGCTCACGTTCTTCTTCAGCTTCGCGACACTGATGCTGGCTAACCCGCCACGCCGCGTTTCATCACCGTCCGCGTCGCTGGTGCGCGACGTGCGTGAGGGATTCGGCTACGTCTTCTCGGTGCGGTGGCTCTGGACGACGACGCTGTACTTCATGGCGGTGAACGTTGCTTTCGCCGGGCAGGCCGGCGTGATGACCCCGCTTCTCGTGCGCGACGTTCTCGGTGGAAGTGCCGAGACGTTCGGCCTCATCACGAGCGCCTACGGCATCGGGACGATCCTCGCCAGCATCATGGTCGCGCAGCTCGTGATCCGCCGTCCTGGCAGGCTGATGTTCGCGTTCGAGGTGTTGGCCTGCGCCTCTGTCATCGCGATCGGCCTCGTCCCGAGCGTTCCCGCCGTCGCCGTCTTCATGGCGTTGACAGGCGTCGGGCTCGCATCGTCCACGGTCATATGGGAAGCGATGCTGCAGCGGCGCGTGCCGGAGCGAATGCTCGGCCGCGTCTCCAGCATCGATCTGCTCGGGAACTCGCTTGTCAATCCGGTCGGTCCGATCGTCGCGGCGGCGCTCGTGGGATCGATCGGCCCGGCCGCTACGTTCGTTGTCGCCGGGACGTACGCCCTCGCGCTTGCATTGATCGGGCTTGTCGCGTTGCCCCTCCGACACATCGACGAATCACGCAGCTGAAGAACTTCCTATGCTGAGGACTTCCCAGGCGTTCGCGCGAGTGTGTCCTGCATGGGCGTGGTGGAGGAGGTGGGTTGAGAGAGCCGAGAGCGACGAAGTCGTTCCGCGATGCCGCAGACCGCATCGTCCGGCAGGAGGCGGCCACACCTGAGTCGATCAGCCGGCTACTCGGTGCGCCCGCTCTTTCGGCGCATCGCGCGACGACGGACGCCCAGGCGTGGGACGTACGCCTCGCCGCTCTCGCGACGATCGCGCAGTACGACGGCCTCACGTTCGCGATCCTCGGTCGCGCGGAAGCGGCCGCCGCTTACAACCTCGTCGACGACCTCACCGGGGAGCTCGCGATACGAGACGCCGTCGACCAGGTCGCTCGCTCCGGGGCGACCATGCAGCTGCGCGGATCGGTGCCGCTCGCGGATGGACGCATCGCCACCGCGGTCCTCGTTACTCCACTAGTCCCGAACGACGCACTCGCGGGAGCGCTGATCGCGCTTCGCGTCGGCCGTCCGTTCGTTGCGGTTGACGCCTATACGGCGGTCGGCATCGCCCAGATCGTGTCTCTCGAGCTCGCGCGTTCGGTCGATACCCGGCGGGAAGAGGTCGAGCGTCGACAGGCGCTCGCACTCTACGAACTCGCGCGTCATGCGCTCTTCATCGAAGACCCGGGCGAGGCGCTCCAGAGCATCGCGATGGTGCTGGCGAGCACGCTCGACCATGACGCCGCGCATGTCTGGCTGCGTGGTTCCGATCGATCGCTCCGCAGCCACGCCGCCTACCCGCCCGATCAGTTGGGGTCGACGGTCATTTGGGAGAACGATCACATCGCGCTCGCGGGTGCCCTCCGTGAGCGTCGTCTGGTTCGGGTGAGCGGGGCCGCTCCGTGGATGCCCGCGAATACCCGAGAAGCCCTCGTCGTTCCGCTGCGTGGCGACCCACGTCCACTCGGGGTCCTGGTGCTCGCTCGTGCGCACGCGCCTTACAGGCTCGACGACATCGAGATGGCCGATGTCGTCGGCACGTTCATCGGTCGTGTCGTGGCGGCGGCAAGCCGGAGCACGGTCTCGCAGCAGGATGCTTACCTCGCGGGGCCGGTGAGCGATGTCGGACGAGAAGCGGAGCTAGCCGAGGGCCGCGAACGGAACTAGCGATCCATAAGGTCAGTTCGCGCCGCGGAGCTCGAAAGACAGACGGTCGATCTTCCCGCCGTTCATGACGAAGACCCACGTCGTGTAGTTCGCGAACACGCCGGGGGCGCGGGTCAAAGTGGTGATACGCACCTCGCCGTCGCGCTCTTCCTCGTCGCGCATGCTCTGAAGGAACTGCGGCGCCATACGGATCATTTGCCGCACACCTTCCCTGCCGCGCAGGGGCTCGTCCGCGCCAGGGAGGAGGACTTCGACCGTCTCCGAGCAAAGCTCGGCGGCAGCATCCGCGTCACGCTCCCGCACGGCGTTGATGAATCCACGGGCGACCTCGAGAGCGGTCATGGATCGATGGTAGGGACGAACCCGCCAGACTGGGATCGGTGCATAAGAGAGAAGGCCGACTCATGAGGGCGGTCGTGTATGACAGGTACGGTCCCCCGGATGTTCTACGACTCGACAACGTCGCGCGACCGGTGCCCAAGGTGGACGAGGTCCTCATCAAGATCCGCGCGGCGGCGGTGACCCGTGCGGACTGCGCGACGCGCGAAGCCAACCGACG
>JALYLT010000234.1 GCA_030774095.1 Chloroflexota bacterium | reverse complement strand
GGTTCCCTGGGTTCGTGGTAGGATGAAAGTATGAAACGCAAGATCGCGGTGTCGGTGCCTGAGCAGGTCGCGCGGCGTGTCGAGGTCGAAGTTCGCGCCGGTCATGCCGCCTCGGTAAGCGCCTACGTCACCGATGCGCTCGAAAGAATGGGCCGCCATGATCAGCTCGCGGAGGTACTCGAGCGGATGGACAAGGAACTCGGCCGACCATCGGCTCGAGATGGGGCATGGGCTCGCCGCGTCCTCGGGCTGTAGTCCTCGACGCGGGCGCCCTCATTCAGTTCGATCGCGGTCATGCCCGGATGAGGGCACTCATTCGACTCGCGCTCGACAGATCCGCTCCGTTGATCGTACCCGCTGGCGTGCTTGGGCAAGCCTGGCGCGACGGGTCACGCCAGGCGCCACTCGCGGCCTTGCTGAGCGCGCGGATCACGCTGGTCGAATCGCTTGACGAACCGATGGCGAAAGCGGCCGGCGTCCTCTGCGGTCGCAGTCGGACAGCGGACGTGATCGACGCTTCCGTGGTCCTTGCGGCTCGGAGCCGGGACGCGGTCGTTGTGACGACCGACGAATCCGATCTGCGGCGGATCGATCCGGCGCTCGAAGTCGAGAGCGTGTAGCTCCCGGTAGGTCTGTGGCCACGCCAGCTGCTTACCATGGCCAATCCCGCAGATCGATCTGCGGTCGGCGCTGCCGCTCGTGGAACAGATGCGTGAGGTAGACGGTCGTTACTGGGTCCTCGCGTAGGTGCGTGTCATAGACGATGTACGGCAAGCCGGCTGGAAAGGGCCGCTGGCGGACGACGACGCGTGCGTCGCGTTTGAGGGGTGGGGCAGCCTCCGGAAGGAAGCCGACATCGCGACGGAGCGTATCCAGCGCTGCAAGGAAGTTGTCAAGCCACGCTTCAGGCGCGTTCTCGCCGAGCCAAGCGATCCGCTCTATGACTGCGGTCTCGAATGCCGGTCGTGGCTCGACGACCGCCACTCGCCTACGTTCCCGTCCTTACCGCACGCTGCGCCGTCGCGCGCTCGCGGATGCGGACCCGCGCCTGCTCCGCCGCCTGCGCGATACGATCCCAGCTGCCGACCGCACGGTCGCCATCAGCGATGGCCTGCGCGTCAGCCCAGGCTTGGGCAAGTTGCCAAGCTGACGCAGCCGCAAATTCCTCGACGAGCTGCTCAGTTCGAAGGCCGCTGCGCAGAAGTTGCCGCGCGCCGTCTGACGTGCTGCCGAAGCCCCGCCGGGCCGCAAACTGCTCGACCTTCTGCCACTCGGGGTCTGTGACCGAGATGCTCCGAGGACGTGCGTGGGCCCGACCCGTGATGCGGGACTTCGTCGTGCGCTTTCGGGTACCCTTGCCCATCAGAGACACCTCCTTATTAGTACTTCATAAGAGTCATAGCATGGCGATCGCGAGCCTGCAAGCCTATTACGGTCTCGGCGCCTTCGCGGTAGGACTGGTCCTCGTCCGCGGCCGAGTGGGGCATTGAACTCGTGCGCAGGTAGGCAACAGAACCGCCCGCAGTAACGGATCGCTAGACGCGCACAGCCCTGGCGATGTATGTTTCATACATCATGCGACGCACTCAGATCTACCTGACCGAAGAGCAGGGCCGTCTCCTTGAGAGCCGCAGCAAGGCGACCGGGAGCACCGTCTCTCAGCTGATCCGTACCGCGGTCGATAGCGTGTACTCACGCCGTCGGGCGATGACGCGGGCTCAGGGGGTTCGCCTGGCGCGGTCCGCGGCCGGCTCCTGGAAGGCATTCCCTGAGACCGGCGCGGAGTATGTCGAGCGGATCCGCGGCTCACGGCGCCTTGCGCGGCTGCACGGAGTCGAGTGATGCGCCTGGTCCTGGATACCTCGGTGCTGATCGACCATCTGCGGGGCCGGTCCCGAGCGGCCACGGAGCTCATCCCGAATGCCATCGACCGCGGCGACGAGCTCTGGAGCTCCTACATCGTCCGCGCGGAGCTCCTTGCGGGCATGCGCACCGAGGAGGAAGGGCCCACGCGCGATCTCATGCGGCTGATCTCCTGGTCCGAAGTCGACGAATCAGTGTCGGAGGCGGCCGGCGCGCTTGGACGACGCTACCTACGCTCGCACCCCGGGATCGAAGTGTCCGACCTGATCGTTGCTGCGCTCGCGCAGCATCTCGACGCGGATCTCAAGACGACCAACCTGAAGCACTTCCCGACGTTCAAGGGCCTCAAGGCGCCCTACTGAGCCGCCAAAACGTGAACCCGCACCGTGGCCTCCCATCTCCGCCGTGACGCCCCCTGCTTAGCAGAACGCGCTATTCTGCTTAGCAGCAGGAGGTGCGGCAATGGCGACTGAGACTCGGGACGTCACTCGCGAGGTCACCGTGAGTTCCAACCGCCAGGTTGGGCTGGTCAGCGATTTCGCCCGGCGGATGGGTGTCGGTCCTCGTAGCCGACTGCTCGAGACGCTGGTCCGGCTGCCCGGTGGCGGCTACGGTCTTCTGCTCATACGCAGACCATCGAGCTTCACGGCGCTGCTCGTCGACGCCCTCGCTCCGAGCGGCCAAGGTGGTGTGAGCTTCCTCAGAAAGATGCGCGATGACTGGGGCAGCGAGAAGGGTGCTAAGGGCAGGAGGGTCGCCCGCGCCCGGTGACCCTAGCCTCGCTGCAGGCGGCGCTGCGCGGCGTTCGCCGGATCGCGCTCGACACCTCGGTGATCCTCACGGCGGGTGACGCGGCGGATCCACGCCAGCCCTGCGCACGTTGGCTCCTTGACGAGATCGAGCGTGGGCGTTTCTCGTTTGCGGTGATCTCGACGCTGACCGTCGCCGAGGCCTTGGTGCGGGCTGTTAACTCTTCGTTTGAGGAAGGCATCGCCGCACAGACAGCTCTACGTAACTTTCCGCACCTGACCGTCGCCCCGCTCGACTTCGACATCGCGGTCGAGGTCGCCCACATTCGCGGCGCCACCAAGTTGAAGATGCCGGATGCGATCGTGCTCGCTACCGCGGTCGCCCACCAGGTCGAGGCCATCGTTCACGGAGACGATGAATGGGCGACCAAGGCGAAGCCGTACGCCGCCGCGCTCAGGCTCGTCTATCTCGGCGACCACTGCCCGTAACGGCCACCTCCCCACTTCTTCGGTCGCAGAGAGGGAGCGACCCCTGCCTTGTTAGCGGGGATGCCCGTGTCGCGCCCGTATACTTCCTTTCGTATTCCCGTTATTTCTGGCGTAAGACCGCCGCGCTGCGGCGATCCCTGAGGAGGGAACTCCCAATGATCTCGACCTTCGTCCGCATTGCCGCGACCGGTCTGCTCGCGCTGAGCCTGCTCATCCCGTACACCTCGCCCGCCGCAGCCATGACGGGGACGATCACCGGAAAGGTCGTGGACTCGCTCACGGGGCAGGGGATCTTCGACGTCCACATCTATCTCGGCATCCCGGGCGCCTTTATCTGGGCGCACAGCGCCGCGGATGGGTCGTTCACCATCGATCTGACGCCGATCCAGTACAACGCGATCACGCAGTGGCAGGTCTATTTCGTCAAAGAGGGGTACGTGATCGTCCCGACGAACAAGTTCTTCATGACGACCAGCGGATACGTCTTCGGCTCGGAGCCGGCGATCGTGCCCGCGGCGTTCCCGCTCTTGAAGCAGCTCGTCGGCCCCCGCTCGAGCTGCGCCGACACGACGGGGTTGCAGCCGCCGCCGACGCTCACGCAGACGCTCTATCTCCCCAACATCACGCGTAACCTCGGCGGCGAGGGCGGCTGGTACACGCCGTTCATCGTCCAGAACACCGGCACCGCGACGACGATGCTCGAGGTCTCCTTCTACAAGTTCACCGACGGGACCTGCGTCGGGCGCTCGCTCGTCGCCGGCCTCAATCCCGGCACGTCGTACGCGAACGACCCGCGCGACACGGTGAAGAACCCGACGCTGCCCGACGACGCGCAGTTCTCGGTCGTGGTGAAGAGCTACGGCTCGACCGTCGTCGGCGTGGTCAACGAGCACCAGGGCAGCGGCAGCCGCGCCGAAGCGCTCTCGTACAACGGCTTCACCGCCGGCGCGAACACCGTCTACCTCCCGAACATCACGCGGCGCCTCTTCGGCCTCTTCGTGACGCCGTTCATCATCCAGAACCTCGGTGATGG
>JALYLT010000233.1 GCA_030774095.1 Chloroflexota bacterium | reverse complement strand
GTGCGTGTCGATGTGCAGCGCCTCGCCGGTCTCGGAGTCGGTCATGATCACGAACCCGATGTCCGGGAGCTCGCGCTCGCGGGGATCGGTGAGGCGGATCGCGAGCGTCTCGTGACGCTGCGCGAGGAGGCCGAGCGGCTTCTCCCAGCCTGGCATGGTGAAGAAGTCGGAGACCATGAAGACGAGCGAGCGCCGCTTGATCGAGCGAAGCGCCGTCTCGATCAGCTCCGCGAGAGACGTCGCGGGCGAGCTTTCGAGACGTGGTCGCCGCTGGAGCTCGTCGATCAGCCGCAGGACCTGCATCCGACCGCCGCGCGCGGGGACGACCTTCTCGACGTGCTTCCCGTAGAGGATCGCGCCGACGCGGTTGCCGTGCCGTGTGAGAAGCCGCGCGACCAGCCCGACGAAGTCGACGAGCAGGTCGCGTTTCAGCGCGCTGGCTGTGCCGAAGTCGACCGAGGGCGACAGGTCGAGGAGGAAGTGCGCGGTGATCTCGCGGTCTTCGAGGTACTCACGGACGTGCGGGAGGTCGAGCCGCGCGGTGACGTTCCAGTCGATGTTGCGCACATCGTCGCCCGGCACGTATTCCCGGATGTCCGCAAGGTCGAGGCCCTGACCGCGGAACAAGGTCCGGTAGTTGCCTTGGAGCAGACCGTCCAAGCGTCGGACGATCGTCCAGTCGAGACGACGGAGCGTGCGCTCCGGCGTGCTAACGGGCGAGAGCATGACCCTGCATCGGCGCGGTCGGCACGGGGATGCGCTCCATGATCTTCGCGATGAGCGTGTCGGATGTGACGTCGTCCGAGAGCGCTTCGTACGAGAGCACGATGCGGTGCCGAAGGACGTCGACCGACATATCCGAGATGTCCTGCGAAAGAACGTAGCTGCGCCCGCGCATGAACGCGAGAGCGCGTGCGGTGAGAACGATGTTGATCGAAGCGCGCGGGCTCGCGCCATACGTGATGTATTTCGCGATGTCCTGCACGCCGTACTCCTTCGGTGACCTCGTCGCGGTCACGAGGCGGACGACGTATTCCATCAGCACCGGGTCGACGAAGACCTTATCGGTCTCGCGCTGCAGCCCGAGGAGCTGCTCTGTGGTGAGGACGGGTTGGACCGTGGCGAGCGGGCCGGTCATGCGCTCGACGACGACGAACTCGTCCATCTCGCTGGGGTACGTGATGAGGACCTTCATCATGAAGCGGTCGACCTGCGCCTCGGGCAGCGCGTACGTGCCCTCGGTCTCGATCGGGTTCTGCGTCGCCATGACGAGGAACGGGTCCGGCACCTTATGCGTCTCGCGGCCGATGGTGACCTGCCGCTCCTGCATGACCTCGAGCAGCGCGCTCTGCACCTTCGCCGGCGCGCGGTTGATCTCGTCCGCCAGGAGCAGGTTGGTGAACACCGGGCCCAGCGAGGTCTGGAACTCGCCGTTCTTCTGGTTATAGATGCGGGTCCCGACAAGGTCGGCCGGCACGAGGTCCGGCGTGAACTGGATCCGCTTGAACTCTCCGCTGACCGCCTGCGCGACGGTCTTCACGGCGAGGGTCTTCGCGAGACCCGGCACGCCCTCGACGAGGAGGTGGCCGCGCGCGAGCAACGCGACGACGATGCGCTCGAGCAGGTGGTCCTGCCCCACGATCACCTTCTTGATCTCGAAGAGCAGGCGCTCCATCTGGCTACCGGGGCGAACGCTTGTCGTCATGGCGCTTCCTTCCTCTAATCCGGTGGGATGCCGAGCCCGGCCGAGGCCGAGTCGATGGTGACCGCGAAGCCCACCCCGCTGAACACCTTACCTGCTGGGTTGACCAGCCCGGTGACGATACCCACCACGTCTCCGTTTTGATCCACCAGCGGCCCGCCCGAGTTCCCGGGATTCACCGCGGCGTCGAACTGGATGAGACCGGTGATCGGCTGAGAAAGGCCGGGCGCGTTCATCGCACGATCGAGACCGGAGATGACGCCGGTCGAGAGCGAACCGGTGAGGCCGAAGGGGTGGCCGATCACGAATGCGTGATCGCCGATCGAGAGCGACCCGGGATTCCCCATGGTCGCCGGTTGGAACTGCGCCGGCGGCGCGAGCGCGCGCAGCACCGCGATGTCGCGGTCGGGAAGACGTGCAACGACCTCCACGGCCGAAGTCGTCCCGTCGTGGAACGTGACCGTGATCTTTGTTGCCCCTTCGATGATGTGCAGGCTTGTCAGGATGTCCGCCATGTCGTCGGCGATCACGCCGGCGCCACTGCTCGGCTCTCCGCTCGCGCCGGTCGCCGTCACCTGCACGACCGATGGCGCGACATGCTGGTAGATCGCCACCGCGAGCTGCGGCGTCGGCTCCGGAGTCGGCTGCTCCTGCTGCGCGCGGAGCGCAACGAGCCCGCCTGTCTGCACAGCCGAGACGAGGAACCAGCTGAGAATGAGAAGTGATACGAGAGCGAGCGGCGCGCGGAGCCGCGCCACGACGCGTTCGCGCAGCGGAATGCGCCGCGGGGTTTCGGTCGCCGGAGTCGGCTCCGGTTCGTCCCCTCGCGGGAATTGACCGTAGGGTCGATCGGATCTCGACAGCGTCATACGGTCGACCCAGTCTAGGCCCGGGTCTTGGGCCGAACCTATGAGTTGGTTAAGGACGGCGGGGCTACTACCGTCAGTCGGTGATCGGCACCATATAGCCCTGTCCGCGCATCGTGGCGAGCAGGTTGGGCCGGCGCCAGTCGTCCTGGAGCTTGCGGCGCAGGTCACGGATGTGGCGATCCACCAGGTTGCTGTTCGGCTCGGCGTCGGCGCCCCAGACGCAGTCGATGATGTCCTCGCGGGACACGACGCGGCCGGCATTGGCGATCAGTACATAGAGGAGCCCGCGCTCGAGCGGCGTGAGGTGCGGGGCGCTGCCGTTCATGGCGATGTGACCGTTCGTGACGTCGACGTGCAGCTTGCCGACCTTCACGTTGCCATCGAGCTCGGGAAGGTGGCCCGTCGTGCGATGGATCGCCTGGCTGGCGCGGATCACGAGCTCCGCCGGGTCGAACGGCACGCGGAGGATCTCGGTGGCGCCCAGGCCGATCGCGCTCAGCGCTCCCTGCATACCGTGGTTGCGCACGAGGACGAGTACCGGCCGGTTCGATGTGACCATCTCGGCGATCGCCTCGCGAAGGCCACCGTCGGCGGCCGCTTCGTCCAGGACGGCGAAGTCGCAGCCCGCCTTCCCGACTTCTGAGATCTGCATTTCGACCGAAGCGGCGCGGATGTGCGTCAGCGCCAGCGCGACCACGCCCGTCAAGGGGGGCCGCACCACCAGGGCCACCTGGAAGGGCGAACGATTCTGAAGAACTGTCATGATTGGTCGCCTTACTAGACTCGCCTGATGGTCCGTAACGAAAGAGCACAAAAGGTCCGTATACGAACGTAGCGTCACGAAGATCCTTACCCGACATCACCCCACGTGAACGCGAGGTGCTGCAACGCGTCGTCGGCGGAATGGCGAACAAGGCGATCGCGGAAGAGATGGGGATCGGCGAACAGGCCGTGAAAGCCCACATCTCGCGGCTGTTCCTGAAGTTCCGCGTCGGGAGCCGGGCCGGGCTCGCGGTCGCGGCACTCAGCCAAGAGATCGACGAGCGCTCCACCGCGGTGCGCGAGCTCGAGCGCCTCGCGCGCGATGAGCGCCGCGATGCGCTGCGCACCCGAGCGAAGCTGCTTGGGTCGCTCGTTGGGAAGGATCCGGCCGTGGTCGTCGACCGTGACGGGCGGGTGCTACTTGCGAATCCGGCGTTCCAGCGGACGTTCGCGGCTGCGCTTTATCAGGACGAAAGTGGCGTCAAGCTGCCGGCGGACGCGACGCCGCTCGCGAGGGCCGCGCACGGCAAGCCAGCGTCGTTCCGGTTCAAGCTGGCGAGCGGGCCGAGCAAAGGCAGCTGGTGGCACGCGACGGCGGAGATGGTCGAGTTCGAGGGCCCGGGAGGTGGAGCACTGGTCGTGTTCCACCGGGTCCGCGGCCCGGGCAAATAGAGCAGCTGAGCTAGCGGCTGCGATCCTCGGCGGGAAGCCCGGAAAGGCGACCGTGCAGCAGGCCCGAGCGCAGGGTTTCGAACATCACGCCCTCGGTCTCGCGCCACTCATGGCCTTCGGCTCGGGTGTCGAACGCGCAGTAC
>JALYLT010000232.1 GCA_030774095.1 Chloroflexota bacterium | reverse complement strand
GGTGAGCCGGGCGAGGTCTACAACGTCGGTCGCGGCAAGTGCTGGTCGATCCGAGAGATGCTGGACATCCTGCTTTCGCATTCGTCGGTGAAGATCAAGACGCAGGAGGATCCCGCGCGGCTGCGGCCCAGCGATGTTCCGATCCTGTGGGCGGACACGGCGAAGTTCCAGCGCGCGACCGGATGGGAGCCGCAGATCCCGTTCGAGCAGACACTCGCGGACCTACTCGACTATTGGCGTGAGCGCGTGCGTCGTGATACGCAGCGGCTCGGGGCGGAGGTCTAGGCAGTGCCCGATCTTGGTGGAATCTGGACGACGTTCGTCAACAACCCGATCGTGCAGCTCGCGGTCCGCGGGGCGGGTCTCTACGTCCTCTTTCTCTATCTCGCGATGGTCTTCTGGACCGTCCGCGACGCGCAGCAGCGAACGGAGAACCCGATCCTTCCGTACCTCGCCGGCCTGCTCGTCGTCGTCCTCAACATCCTCGGACTCTTCCTGTATCTCATCGTGCGTCCGCGGGAGACGCTCGGCGAGGCGTACGAGCGGCAGCTCGCGGAGGAGAGCCTCCTCGCGGAAGCGGAGCAGCGCGTCGTCTGTCCCACCTGCAAGGAACGCGTGCAGGAGGACTTCATCCTTTGCCCGACCTGCCGCACGCGTCTCAAGCGGATGTGCCCCTCGTGCGCGAAGCTCATCCGGCCCGAGTGGAACATCTGCCCGTACTGCGCGAAGGACTTCGACGAGCGCGACTGGACCGTCCATGCCGGGGGCAAGGCGGGCGAATAGTCCCGTCGGCAGCCTGATGCCGATATCTCGCGTGCGTGCCCATCCGGGAGTGGCCTGAGTCCACGCGTCCGCGCGAGCGTCTGGTCGCGCGCGGCGCGTCGTCGCTGTCGGATGACGAGCTCCTCGCGCTGCTCATCGGCAGCGGCACGCGTGGCCGTTCCGCGCTCCTGATCGCGAATGAGATGCTCCGTGCGCTCGGCGGCCTCCGCGCCGTCGGTCAGGCCGACGTCTTCCGCCTTCGCGCCGCCGGGCTCGGTCTGGCGACCGCTGTCCGCGTCGCCGCGGCGTGCGAGCTCGGCCGGCGCGTGATCGCGGCCAGCGCCGACGGCGAGCGCTGCGATACGCCGGATCTCGCCGCCGCCGCGCTCGCGCCCCACTTCGCCCACCTCGAGCGCGAGTCGCTCATCGTGGCGCTCCTCTCGCGCAAGCACCGGCTCACCGCGGTCGTGCCGGTGTACATGGGCAACGTCGCCGGGACGTCGGTGCGGATCGCCGAGCTCTTCACCGAGGCCGTGCGCCGCAACGCCTCGGGGATCCTGCTGGCCCACAACCACCCTTCCGGCGATCCCTCGCCCTCCGCCGATGACATACGGACCACCAAAGACGCAGCAGCCGCTGGGAGGCTCTTGGGGATCGAAGTAGTCGATCACCTCGTCTTCGGCGCCGGTCGCTGGGTCAGTCTTCAGCGCAGTGCCGGCGACACCATCGTCTGGCGTTAGCGACCGCCGTGTCGAACGCGTATCTGCCTGACACGTTCGCCTAACGCGGTCGTTCCCAGAAGCCGGTGGGACCGTCAGCCCGACCGGTCATCACGCGGGCCGCCTCGGCACTGGCTCTGGCCGCCGTGGTGATCGTTCCGCTGCAAGGCAGCCGGACGACGGAAAACGCCGCGGCTCAGGCTGAGGGCGCCGCCGTCGACCCCGACTACCTGGCCCCTGTGCCGGTGCGGGTGGCGGAGCCGGACATCCTCAGCGCCGACATGGTCCTACCCGAGGTCTTCGCCGACATCGAGACGAGCGTGTCGTTCGTGGCGCCGGCCGGATGGGTGCGTGGCCCGGCGAGCGCGCTCAACCCGGTCTCCGATCCGCCCGAGCCGGTGCTCGAGATCGTGCGCTACCAGCTGCGCCTCTCCGATCCGACGCTCTACGCCGCGCCGATCCCGATCACGAGCGGGCTCGTGTCCGATGCCGGCGCGGTGATCAGCGTCGGCCTCGCGCGCGTCGATAGCGGGCTCGTGGGGATGGACGCGCGCATCCGCGGCGACCGCGAGATCGGCGCGACCTCCGGGTTCGTCACGCTCGACGATGAAGCGGTCTACGAAGGCGTCCACATCTTCAGCCGCTACTTCTTCTCGCGCGTCGGCGATCGTGTCGTCGTGATCCGCGCCGCCGCGGCCGACGCCGACTGGACCGCGCTGGAGGACCAGATCATGCGGGCCGTGAATTCACTGCGTGCCGATCCGCTCGGCGCGAACGCACCGGCCGCTCCGCCTCCTCCGCCACCGCCGGCGCCCGCGGTCGAGCCCGCGCCCGATGCGACGGCGCAGATCCGCCAACGCATCTTGTCGCGCGCCGCGTCGCTCCTCGGACTGAGGTACGTCTGGGGCGGCAACTCGACGACGGCGGGAATGGACTGTTCCGCATACGTGAGCTGGACGTGGAGCGTCAGCCGGTACACCACCGACTCGATCTGGAACGTCTCGTTCCCGATCACGAAGGGCGAGCTGCGACCGGGTGACGCGATGAATCTCACGATCGGTCGCGATCCCAAGCGCACCGGTCACATCCGGATCTTCGAGGCGTGGGCCAACGTCGAGCACACGCTCGTGTGGGTCTACGAGGAGACGCCGCCGCGCGTCGTCCATCGCGTGATCGTGTACGACGACCGTTACCAGCCGATCCGTCTCGCGGGCCTCTCGAGCGCGGGCGAGCTGCGCGTCATCCCCGGCACGCCGGCGCCGACGGCGACGCCGCGACCCGCGACGACACGCCGTCCCGTGACGCCGACGCCGCGATCGACGGTGAGGCCGACCGTGCGACCGAGCGGGAGCGTGACGCCGCGCCTGAGCGCCAGCGTCTCGCCGCGGCCGACCGCGGCCCGGACCGCGACCGCGACGACACCTCGGCCGTCGCCGACCGCGACGCGCGCGCCGCTCGTAACACCCACTCCAACGCCCAGACCCTGACGCGCGCGCGTTCTGACGCGTTGCGACGTTATCCTTCGCGTGAACGCGGCTCCGCGTCCGGAAGGGGTATCCCCACCTTTGTTCGATGGTCTTTTCGGCCTGTTCTCACGCGACATCGGCATCGACCTTGGCACGGCGAACACGCTCGTCCATGTGCGCGGGCGCGGCATCGTCATCGCCGAGCCGTCGGTCGTCGCCAAGGATCAACGCACGGGCCAGATCCTCGCGATCGGCGCCGAGGCGAAGCGCATGGTCGGACGAACGCCCGCGAGCATCGTCGCCGTCCGTCCGCTCAAGGACGGCGTCATCAGCGACTTCGACATCACCGAGCAGATGCTCAACTACTTCATCCGCAAGGTGCACGAGCGCGCGCTGCTGTTCCCGCGACCGCGCGTGATCGTCGGCATCCCGTCCGGAGTCACCGAGGTCGAGAAGCGCGCGGTGCAAGATGCGGCGATCTCCGCGGGTGCGCGGTGGGCGCGTCTCGTCGAAGAGCCGATGGCCGCCGCGATCGGAGCGGGACTTCCAGTGAACGAGCCGACGGGATCGATGATCGTCGACATCGGCGGCGGCACGACCGAGGTCGCGGTCACGTCACTCGGCGGCATCGTCATCTCACGTTCGATCCGCATCGGCGGCGACGAGATGGACAGCGACATCGTCCAGTACGCCAGGCGCGAGTTCAACCTGCTGATGGGCGAGCGCACCGCGGAAGACATCAAGATCGCGATCGGCTCCGCCTATCCGCTCGATGAAGAGGTCTCGACGTACTTCCGCGGCCGCGATCTTCTCACCGGCCTCCCGCGGTCGATCGAGGTCACGAGCGCGCAGATCCGCGAGGCCATCGAGCCTTCGATCGAATCTATCGTCGATGCCATCAAGGCGACCATCGAAGAGACGCCTCCGGAGCTCGTCGCCGACGTCATGGACCAGGGCATCTACCTCGCGGGCGGGGGCGCGCTCCTCCGCGGGCTCGACACGCGGGTCGCCGAGGCGACCCAGATGGCGGTCCACGTCGCCGAGGATCCCCTCACCTGCGTCGTCCGCGGGTGCGGGATGATCGTTGAGAACCTCGAGAAGTACGAAAGAAGCCTCGTGATGGAGACATATTCGACGAACCCGCGTTAACGTCTCCGCATGGCGAGCTTCGGTCGCGCACGTCGTACCCAGGGCAGTGTTCTGCGGCCCTTC
>JALYLT010000231.1 GCA_030774095.1 Chloroflexota bacterium | reverse complement strand
GCGCATTCGCGATGAGCACGCGCGGCGCCCATTCGTGGGTGCGGAACACGCCGACGGGCTTGCCCGACTGCACGAGCAGCGTCTCGTCGTTCTTCAGGCGGCGCAGCGTCGCGAGGATGCGATCGAAGGCCTCCCACGAGCGCGCAGCGCGGCCGGTTCCGCCGTACACGATGAGCTCGTCGGGATGCTCCGCCACCTCGGGGTCGAGGTTGTTCTGGATCATGCGGAACGCCGCCTCCTGCGGCCAGTCGCGGCACGTGAGAGTGGTGCCGCGTGGGGCGCGGACGGCGCGTGCCGTAACGGTCATGGCGTCGATTGTCCACCCAAGCCGTGCCGGTCGAGGAATCCCTGCACCGCGGCGTTCCAGGCCGGCGCGGCCTCACGCGGTGCGGCGTGATGCGCACCGGGCAGGATCAGGAACTCCGCGCCCGGGATCCACGACGCCCACGCGCGCGATCCCTCGATGGTGGAGCGCGGCTCGCGCTCGCCGACGATCACCAGCGTCGGCACCTTGATCTTCGCGAGGTCGGCCCGCCGGGGTCGCTGATCCCAGTCGCGCAGGACCGCGATGGCGCGGGCGATGTCGTCCGGCGTGCGGCCGAGGCCGGTGCCGGTCGTCGCGATCATCCGTCCGAGTGGCGACGCTGCGAACGCGGGATCGGTCGTCGGCCAACCATCGGGGGGCTCCGCCCCCCGAGGACCCCCCATGGTCGCCGGCGACTCGGGCTGACGCGCGATGACCGGACGACCGGCGCGCGCGTCGGCCACCTGTTGCTCGAGCCAGGCGCGTCCGATGTCGTCGAGGTAGGGGACGGTGTGACCGATGACGAGCGCGAGCGCGCGCTCCGGATGGTCCACGGCGAACTGCGCGGTGATCACCCCGCCGAGCGACGAGCCTCCGACGATCGCGCGCTCGATCGCGAGCGCATCCAGAAATCGCACGAGATCGTTCGCGAGGTCTGCGGCGCTCCAGTCGCCGTCGGGGCTCGACGAGCGTCCGGTCCCGCGACGGTCGTAAACCAGCACGCGATAGCGCTGCGAGAACACCGGCGCCTGTCCGAATAACCAGGACGTGTGGTCGTGGCCCTGGAGCACCAGCGGCGTGCCCTCGCCGAGTGACTCGTAGTAGAGCTCGACGTCTCCAGCCATCACTCGCGGCATCGGCGCATCATCCTAGGAGCGCGGGCCGGTCGAGCTCCAGATCGGGCTGGCCTTGATCTCGACGACCACGGTGGTCGGCGGATTCGTCTTTGCCGCGTACCAGTTCATCGCCTTCGTGCGTCAGCGGCGCCAGGAGACCGCCCTCACGCTGATGAAGACGACGCAACCGCCCGAGCTCTTCTCGCGCTCGGTGCGCAAGATCTTCGAGCTGCCCGATGACGCGTCGCCCGATGCGATCCATGGTCTCGGGCTGGAGCTGGAGCTGCGCGTGCTGAAGGAAACCTGGGTCCGCTAGTTCGGCCATTCCAGTTTGCGGCCGCTCGCGCGGCACGACAAGACTGTTCTTTTCGGTCCTCCTGCGCGGATACTGCCCGGCCCACATCACGTGGGCGGTGGAGGACGCGTGGAACGACACCTCGTTTGGCCGGATCTTCTCAATGCGCGCGATCTCGGCGGCCTTCGATCACCAACCGGAGAGCAGACGACGTGGCGTCGGGTCGTGCGTGCCGACAATCTCAACAAGCTCGCTTCAGCGGGAGTGGCGGCGCTCGTCTCCTATGGCGTCCGCACGGTCATCGACCTGCGTGACCCGCGTGAGCTGAAGAAGTTCCCGAACCCGCTGGCCGCGGCGCCTCCGAAGGGAGTCGTTTTCGTCAACGTGCCCCTGATCAGTGAAGCCGAATGGGAGGCGATCAAAGATCCCGGACGCATGGCCGAGGGCTACGTGCTGACGGCCAGGCTCTCACATACCAACATCGCACAGGCGATCGCGGCCGTGGCCGACGCGTCACCTGGCGGTGTGGTGATCCACTGTCACGCCGGAAAGGAGCGGACCGGCATCGTGGCCGCGCTGCTTCTCTCAGTCACCGGTATCCCGGACGAGACGGTCGCCGAAGACTGGGTCGCAAGTGATGCGTTCCTGCAGCCCCTGTATGAGGAGTGGCTCGCGAATGAAACGGATCCCACCATCCGCGCGAAGCGCGCCGAAGGATTCGTCACGCACGCCGAGCACATCCTGGACGTGTTGACGCACATCCGTGGGAGTTACGGCAGCCTGGATGAGTACCTACTCGCGGGCGGGTTACGGGCGGATCAGATCGAACGCGCGCGACGACGCGTTTTGTGAGAGTTCTGCGGCCGTCGTGATCAAACCTGCCGTTGACCGCGAGGCTTTCGCCGGGCTCGCTCTTCGCGCACCGCGCCGAGAACCTCGACCTCGATGCGGTCCTTTGGTCTCCCCGCCGCGCGCTTCATGCGGATGAGGTCATCGAGCGAGGTCACGAGGATCTCGATACCGCCGACGTTCATGGGCTCCGCCGCTTGCTTCAGGTCCTCGTAGCCATTGGTACCGGTTGGCGTGCCCAGGCAATCAAGGTCTCCAAGATCTGTGGTGAACGTGAAACTGTCGCCCGCGGCGAGCGTGCGCGCATCCAGTCGGAATAGGACCTTCTCTTTGACTCCGCGCAGCTTTGCGTTCAACTCGCCCAAAGCGGCGGCCAGCTGCTCCAGGTTCAGCTTGTCGCGTGAGTAGCAGATGTCGAGATCCTGTGTGCTCGTCGGTGAACCCCAGAGTTGTGCGGCAAGCCCTCCAATGAGGACGAAACGGACGTCGTGGCGATAGAGCGTTAGGACGATCGCGGGTGCATCGAAGCGACCTTCGCTCACCGACGGGCCGTCCCCAAGAATCGCCGCAGTGCGCGAGCGTTGTCGCCTGCGCTCCGCAGCCTCTGCTCGGGCGTGAGTCGCAGCATCTGCTCGATCTGAGTGCGGTCGATACCCTCACCGGGGCGCGGTATGGCCGCTAGTTCCTGCCCGCAGCTGTGGATGAGTGACGACAAGGTCATGAACCGTGGATCCTGGCGACCACTCTCGATCGCGGCGATCGTTGGCTGAGGCACCTTCGCACGCAACGCGAGGGCTCGCTGAGAAAGGCCGGCACCGCGCCGGGCTCCCCAAAGAAGCCGCGCTGCGAGGGGTCGGGCGTCTC
This sequence comes from Chloroflexota bacterium, assembly GCA_030774095.1. GTDB lineage: Bacteria > Chloroflexota > Limnocylindria > P2-11E > P2-11E > CF-39. Next base: position 1,025 of record JALYLT010000231.1, on the reverse strand, counting down.
GCTTGATCATGCTTTCATTATCGCATAGATCGTGTATTCATTATCGGAGGAGGACTCCGCGTGGATCAGCTTGATCGCGTGCGACGAGGTCTCGTCTCCTCGGGCGGGTGAACGCCACGGAACGTCGCATAGATGAGCCCGTCGTAGAGGATCTTCAGCCCGGCAGCGATGAAGAAGGGCAGACCGAGCGCGCCGGCGGAGAACGCCATGCCCACGAAGGCGGGCGAGATCGCCGCCGCGGTCGTCCGCGCGACGTTGGTGATGCCGGCCGTCGCGGTGCGCTCCTCGGGATCGACGATCGCCATCGTGTAGGACTGACGCGTCGGCACGTCCATCTGCGAGATGCTCATGCGGGCGAGGAAGACCGCGACCGCGAGCCCGGCCGATGGCATGAGCGGCACGAGCAGAAGGAGGATGCTCGACGGAATGTGCGTGAAGACCATCGTGTTCAGTAGTCCGATCCGCTGCGCGAGCCACCCCGCCGCCAAAAGCGACAGCCCGGAGAGGACGTTGACCCAGAAGAAGACGGAAGCGAGCGCTTCGGGCGATAGGCCCCACTTCAGATGGAACCAGAACGCCACGAGCGAGAGCACGACGAAGCCCCCGGCGAATGCGTCGAGACCGAACAGGGCCGACAGCTTGGCCACGGTCCCGCCCGAGCGGCGGATGCCAAGGAAGCGCCGCTCGCCCTCGACCTTGGCGAGCTCGACGCGATCCGACAGCGTCACAAAGATCGCGAGGTTGATGAGCCCGATCAGCGCATAGACCACGAAGAACGGCCGATACGCGTCGGCACCCTGCAGCCCGAGCGAGGCGAAGAGACCCACGGACACCGCGGCGAGCGAGCCGAACGCGGCCGCGAAGTTCGCGACGGTGTTGTAGATCGCGAAGAGCCAGGTGCGGCGCTCGTCGGGCGCGGTCTGCGGGAGGATCGCCTGCTCGACCGTCTGGAAGATGCCGACCTCGGAGCTCGTCGCGCTGATCGTGCCGGTGAACGCGCCGATCAGCAGGGGCACGAAGTTGCC
>JALYLT010000230.1 GCA_030774095.1 Chloroflexota bacterium | reverse complement strand
CTTGTGAAGACACGGTGAGCGGACGCGCGCGCGAGGTCGCGGAGCGCTTCCACCGCGATGTCCATCGTGTGATCGTCGGCCAGGACGAGACCGTCCGGCTCGCGTTCATCGCGCTCGTGCTCGGTGGCCACGTCCTGATCGAGGGTGTGCCCGGCACCGCGAAGACGCTTCTCGCGCGGACGATCGCGCGGCTCATCGGCGGCACCTTCAAGCGGATCCAGTTCACGCCCGACCTGATGCCGAGCGACATCGTCGGCACCTCCGTGTACGAGATCACGACGAGCAACTTCCGCATCAAGGAAGGACCGATCTTCGCGAATGTCGTCCTCGCCGACGAGATCAACCGGGCGCCCGCGAAGGCCCAGGCCGCGCTGCTCGAGGCGATGGAGGAGAAGCAGGTCACGCTCGAGGGAGACTCGCGGATGCTCCCGCGCCCGTTCCTCGTCATCGCGACGCAGAACCCGGTCGAATACGAGGGAACGTATCCGCTTCCCGAGGCCGAGCTCGACCGCTTCCTGTTCAAGGCGATCATGCGCTACCCCGAATCGTCCGAGGAGCAGGCGATCCTTCGCGCGCACGACAAGGGTCAGCCCCTCGCGGAGGTCGACAAGCTCGAGCCGTTCGCGAAGAACCTGCTCGATGAATGCGCGGCCGAGGTCGAGGCGGTGACGGTCGAGGACTCGGTGCTGCAGTACGTCGTGCGCATCGTCGAGGAATCGCGGAAGTCGACCGACCTCTTGCTCGGGGCGAGCCCGCGTGCCGGCGTGCACCTCCTGCGCGCGGCGAAGACCGCCGCGGCGATCGAGGGCCGTGACTTCGTCACGCCCGACGATGTGAAGTCGCTCGCCATCCCGACGCTGCGGCACCGGCTCGTGCTGCGCGCCGAGGCCGAGATCGAGGGCCTCGACGCCGATGCGGTGTGCCGGCGCGTGCTCGCGCGCCTCGACGTCCCACGCTGAGCCGGCTCCCGCTGCCGCGCCCGCGGCTGCTCGCGCTGATCCTCGCCGCAGCCGTTCCGCTGGCGCTCGGCGGCATCTCCGACGCGTTCCTCGCGCTCAGCGCCGTGGTCATCGTGGTCGCCGCCCTACTCGCGATCGTGGACGTTCGCGCGACGCCCGCGCCCGGTCGGGTCCCTGTGGCGCGCGTGGCCGATCCGCAGCTGTCGATCGGCGTGCCGAACCGCGTCACGCTGCGTGTGACGAATCCGTTCGCGCGGCCGCTGCGCCTCATGCTCGCCGACTCCGTGCCCGTGTCGTTCGATGTCGACCATCGGCGCTCGCCACTGACGATCGCGGCCCACGACGCGGGCGAGGTCGCGTACGCGGCGCGGCCGCATCACCGCGGCAGCTTCTCATTCGGCGACATCCACCTGCGCCTGCGCGGTCCGCTCGATCTCATCGAGCGCCAGGGCCGCGTCGCGGCGACGGCGCCCGCCAACGTCTATCCCGACCTGCACGAGATCCGGCGCTACGAGGTGACACTCCGACGCGGCCTTGCGTACGACGCCGGTCAGCGTCGCGCGCGCGTGCCCGGTGCCGGGACGGTGTTCGAGCGGCTGCGTGAGTACCTGCCCGACGACGATCCGCGCTCGATCTCATGGACCGCGACCGCGCGCCGCGGCCGGCCGATCACGGTCGAGTACGAGACCGAGCGGCAACAGCGCATCCTCATCCTGCTCGACGCCGGCCGGATGATGTCGAGCACACTTGGTGGACTCACCAAACTCGATCACGCCGTGAACACCGCGCTCATGCTCAGCTACGTCGCGACCGCGAAGGGCGACGAGGTGGGGCTCCTCGGATTCGCCGACACCGTGCGCTCGTACGCGGTGCCGCGCCGCGGGCGCAAGCAGTTCCTGCGACTCACTGAGGAGCTCCGTCGCCTCGAGGTCACGACGACCGAGCCGGACTACCGTGCCGCGTTCGAGTTCCTCCGTGCGCGCACCGCGCGGCGTGCGCTGGTGGTGCTGTTCACGGATCTCGTCGACGACGAGGCCTCGCGCGCGCTGGTCGCCGCGGTCACGCGCCTCGCCGGCAACAACCTCGTGCTGTGCTGCCTTCTCGCCGATCCGCAGCTCGCGGAGGTCGCCGCGAAGGTGCCGTCGACGACGACGGAGCTCTACGAGCGCGTTGTCGCGGAGGACGTGCAGGAAGCGCGGGCGCGCGCGCTCGCGATCCTGCGTCGGCGCGGCGTGCACATCATCGACGTGCCGGCCGAGCGCCTCACGGTCGCGACGATCCAGCGCTACCTGGAGCTGAAGGCGCGATTCCTGTAAGGCCCGCGCCGAGCTCGCGACGCTGCGGCCCGGTCCCGCACCGTCCACGCGCTGATCGCGAGGAGCGCGAGAACGACGACAGGCAGTACCCCTGGCAGGGCGGTCACGATCCCGCTCCCCCAGATCGCGAGCCACGTCCCACCGGCCAGCGCAGCGGCGGTGGCGACGAGCACAATCCCGCGAGCGGGTCGACTCACGAGGTCGCTCAATGCGAGCGCAAGCGCGAATGCGGGCAGCAGGACAAGAAGGTCGTAGGGGTGGACGTACGGCGACAGCGCCAAGGCGATGGCGGTGCCCCCGGCCACGAGGACGTCATCTCTCCGGTCCTCCGGTGTGAAGCGCGCGGCGGCGACGAATGCGGCCGCCGCGATCGCATACACGACGGCGATGCCGACGACCGGTGAGGGAAGGAGGCTCGAGGCGAACGCCCACGTCGTCGCCCAGCCCAGACCGATGATCGGACCTGCGCCGGCGAGGATGGCGCCGAGAGCGTCTGGATAACGAAGCAGCGCGACGCCGTTGGCCGCTCCGACGACCCCGACGGTCCACGCGAGCGCCGGCCAGTCGCGTCGTGACAACAAGATCGCCAAGACGACGATGGCGAGCCCCACGAACAGATGCGGTTTCAGCGAGAGCAGCAGCGCGCCGACGACGACCGGAGCGGTGCGCCGCTTCGTCAGCCCGACAGCGAGCGAGACGATCCCGAGAACGAGGAGTCCTACGAAGTGGCCGGTGTATACGCCGAACACGAACGGATGCGAAATGACACAGGCGCAGAGCGCGAGCGCGCGCGTCGCCTCCGACCGCGCCCTCATCCACTGGCCCAGGGCGACGACGCTCGCGGCCGCGGCCACGAAGGTGAACGTCGCGAGCGCATTCAGACCCTCTCGGACGTTCAGTAACGCGAACGGCGCGAAGAGGAACGCCGTCGTCGGCGGGTACTTCCAGAGGCATGTCGGCTCGTGCACTGTCGGCGTGCACATGGAAACGACGTTCTTGGCGAGGTTGCCGTACTCCCCGGCCGAAGCCCAGGCGTTCTGGTCGTACGGCGATACGCCCGTTACGACGAGGTGTCCCGCGAACCAGAAGAAGAACGTGTCGCCGTCGCCATCGTGCGGCCAGATGATCGGCGCCAGCAGTGTCAGAAGCAGCACGAACGGCACGTGCGCGAGCAGCCAACGGGCCCTGACACCAGGACGGGCCGCCAGCCGCTCGGGTCTCGGTGAGTCGTGATCTGCCGCGGTCGGCCCCTCCGTTCTGCGGCGCCCCGGACACCCTACGCGCGTTAACGTTGGCGCGCTGAGCGGATCGAGCCATTGAGGTCGGCGAGGATGCGCGAACCGCTGGTGTTCGCGGCGGTGATGCTGCTCGCGCTCGTGCCGCGGCTGCCGACGCTCGCGCAGCCGCTTCTGGAGAAGCACGGGTTTCGCCAGACATGGACCGCGTACACGGCGCTCATCTATCACGAGCAGGGGATCGACCTACTTCATCCCGAGCTGCCGATCTTTGGCCCGCCCTTCTACCACCCTCAGGAGTTCCCGATCTTCCAAGCGATCGGCGCGATCGTGATGCAGCTGCCCGTCACGACCGACATGGCGATGCGCATCGCCGCTCTCCTGTGTTTCTTTGCGACGGCCGCGCTGGTATTCGGACTCGCACGACACGTCGCCGGTCGCACCGCGGCGTTTGCCACGCTCCTCTTCTTCGTCGCGTCGCCATTCGCGCTCGTGTGGAGCCGTGCGTCGTTGATCGAATACCTTGCGACGGCCGGCTGCGTCGCGTGGATCTGGGCGGGTATCCGCTTTCGCGAAGAGCGCACCTGGCCGCTGCTCGTCCTCGCGATCGCTGCGGGGTCGCTCGGTGCTCTCGTGAAACCCACGACGGCGCTCTTCTGCGCGCTCCCGATCGGCCT
>JALYLT010000229.1 GCA_030774095.1 Chloroflexota bacterium | reverse complement strand
TGCTGCGCGTTCCACCCGAGCGCGTGACGGTGATCCCCGAGGCGGTCGATACCGAGTTCGCCCCGCCCTCGCCCGAGGAGGGACGGCGAGTCGCGGCAACTTTTGGCGTGCCCGGCCGGTACGTTCTCTATGTCGGCCAGTTCGACCCGCGGAAGAATATGGAGGGCCTCCTCGCGGCGTTCGCCCGCGCGGCCGCGAAAGATCCCGAGCTTCACCTCGTCATCGCCGGCGATCTCGGAAAGCTCTCCTCGTTCCTCACCCGCGCGCTGGAAGAGACGCGCGCGCCACGCGAGCGGATCGTCGTGACCGGCCGTGTGGACGACACGACGCTGGGGGCTCTCTACGCGGGCGCGGAGTGCCTTCTCCACGCCGCGCTACTCGAGGGCTTCGGTCTGACGCCGCTCGAGTCCCTCGCCGCCGGGACGCCGGTCGTCGGCTATCGCGCCGGCGCGGTCGAGGAGGTCGTCGGCGACGCGGGGGTGCTGGTCGAGCCGAGCGATCCGGACGCCCTCGGCGACGCGCTCGTCGCGTATCTGGGCGACCCCGCCCAGCAGCGTGAGCTGCGCGCGCGAGCGCGGCCGCGAGCCGCGCGCTTCTCGTGGGACAGGGCCGCCGCCGACACGCTCGCCGTCTATCGGCGCGTCGCGTAGCCCGGTACAATTAGGTTCCCCGTGGCACGTCGTATCCCTCTTCCGCGACTCACGCAGCGTCAGCGCATGGCGCGGTGGCAGCGCGAGCGTCGCCAGCAGACGATCATCGTCACGATCTTCTCGGCGATCCTCTTCTTCGTGCTCGGCCTGGTGGCCTGGGCCGCGTCCTCCCGCTACTACGACAACAACCTGAAGCCGGCGTTGATGTTCGACGGCCACGCGGTGTCGCTGCGCGAATACAAGCGCGAGCTCGCGTACCAGTACGTCCGGTTCTACGTCGACTTCGGCGTGCCGCCCGGCTACGAGAACGATCCGCAGGTCCTCACGCAGAAGGCCGAATACGAAGGCGTCGCGCTCGACGCGCTCGTCGAAGAGGCGATCCTCGACACCGCCGCACGCGCCGATGGCATCACCTACGACCAGGCGGCCATCGACGCGAAATACAACGAGGACTTCGGCGAGTACCACCCGCGCCATATCCTCATCACGCCCAAGGGCGACGACAAGGAGCTCGCGGACCAGGTCGCGCTCGCGAAAGCGCGTGCGATCGCCGATCAGCTCAAGCAAGACCCTAACGACCAGGCCCTCTGGAACAAGCTCGCGGCGGACAACTCCGACGACTCGAGCAACGCGCAGTCGGGCGGCGACCTCGGCTGGGTGTCCAAAGGCCAGTTCGTCAAAGAGTTCGAGGACGCGGCGAAGGCGCTCCCGATGGGCCAGGTGTCGGATCCCGTGAAGAGCCAGTTCGGCTACCACATCCTCCAGGTGATGGAGAAGCGCGGGCCGGAGGAGAACGCGTTCATCAAGCGCGCCGTCTCGTACAACATCCCGATCGAGGAGATCCGGGCCCGCGCGCGCTACGAGCTGCTGCGCGACGAATACACGACGCGAGCGCAGGAGCGCAACACGCAGTCGCCGACGGAGCAAGTGCGCGTGGCCTGGATACAGGTGGCCACGCCGTTCCCGACCGCGGGCGGCGACTTCCAGACCTATGCGGATCAGCTGAAGAAGGTCGCGGACATCCAGAAGGCGTTCGACGCGGGCACGGAGTTCGCCGAGATCGCGAAGCAGTTCTCGGAGGACAGCGCGACGAAAGAGAACGGCGGCGAGCTCGGCTGGTACGCGCGCGGGATGCTGACGGACATCAGCCTCGAGAACGAGATCTTTGTCCTCGACGTCGGCCTGCGCACGAGCCAGCACAGCGATAGGTCGACGACCGTCTGGTACAAGATCCTCGAGAAGGATCCGGCGCGCGCGCTCGAGGACGAGCAGAAGACGAAGATCAAGGGCAACGCGTACACGTACTGGCTCCAGCAGCAGAAGAAGGCGCACGGCGTTCAGAAGCTGGTGCCCGGGCACGAGCTCGACGGCTGATCTTCCTGAGGCGCTCGAGCGGCTCCTCGCGCGGTTTCCCGGCGGCGTCGACGTCATCCCCGCGAGCGCGATCGACCGCCACTCGTTCTCCACGCTCCGCGCGGTCGTGCTCGTTCTCGATGCGATGCCCGATCTCGCCGTGCTGCGCAAGCACTACCCGGTCGCGCATCCGCTGATCGCGCTCGGCGCGAGCGGCGAACGTCCGCTGACGATCGATTCGGTGGGCACGTCCGATGCGCGGTTCGTCGTGTTCCCGCCGGTCGACCCCTACGTCGATCTCGCCTCCGTCGCGGCCATCAGCCGCATCGCCGACCGTCTTCGCGCGCCGGACGGTTGCCCGTGGGACCGCGAGCAGACCCACGCGTCGCTGCGACCGCATCTGCTCGAGGAGGCGTACGAGGCGCTGGAGGCGCTCGATTCCGGTGACCTCGAGCGGCTGCGCGACGAGCTTGGCGATCTCCTGTTCCAGGTCGCGATCCATGCGCAGCTCGCCCACGAGGAGGGCGCCTTCGATATCGCGGACGTCGCCCGGCGGCTCGGGGAGAAGCTCGTCCGCCGTCACCCGCACGTCTTCGAGGGCGTCGCGATCGAGGGCGGCGACCTGCTTGGGCAATGGGAGCGCATCAAGCGCGAGGAGCGCGCCGGTGGATCGGACAGCGCGAAGGACGGACAGAGCGTGCTCGGCGGTGTGCCGAAGGACCTTCCTGCCCTGTTCGCCGCCGAGCGGCTGCAGGAGCGCGCTGCTCGCGTTCGGATGATCCCGCCGCGCATCGATCTTCCGGTGGACGTCGACGACCCGGAGTTCCTCGGCGAGCTGCTGTTCGACCTCGTCGGCGCGGCGCGCGAGCAGGGCTTCGACGCCGAGAGCGCCCTGCGCGAGGCCAATGAGCGCTTCATGCGGCACGTCGCGCGTGTCGAGTCGCGCGCTCTCGCCGACGGTCGGGCGCTGGAGTCTTACTCTGCCGACGAGATGCGCGGCCTGTGGGATGACACGACGCAGTGAGCAAGTTCAAGCGGCCTGACGGCCGCGCGAACGACGCGCTGCGTCCGATCACGATCGAGATCGGCGTGTCGAAGTTCGCGGAAGGCTCTGCCCGCATCTCCTTCGGCGACACGGTCGTGCTTTGCCTGGCGACGCTGCAGGACAGCGTTCCCCGCTTCTTGGAAGGTAAAGGGGAAGGCTGGGTGACCGCGGAGTACGCGATGCTGCCGCGCTCGACGCCGGAGCGCAGCCAGCGTGAGAGCATCGCCGGACGACCCGGTGGACGCACGTTCGAGATCCAGCGGCTCGTGGGACGAGCGCTGCGCAGCGCCGTCGATCTCAAGGCGCTCGGCTCGCGCAGCGTGGTCATCGACTGCGAAGTGCTTCAGGCCGACGGCGGCACGCGCACCGCGGCGATCACCGGCGGGTACGTGGCCCTCGCGCACGCCGTGCGCAAGATCACGCCGTCGCCGATGCGGAAGAACGTCGCGGCCGTCTCCGCCGGGTTCGTCAAAGGAGAGCTGATGCTCGACCTCGCGTACGCCGAGGACTCGATCGCCGACGCGGACGTGAACATCGTCGCGAACTCCGACGGACAGCTCATCGAGGTGCAGGGCACCGCCGAGGGCAAGCCGTTCTCCAAGGCCGACTTCGATCAGGTGCTCGACCTCGCGCTCCGCGGCATCGACCAACTCATCGAAGCGCAGCGCGCCGCCCTGCGGTGACGGAGCGCCTGCTCATCGGGAGCGGGAATCCCGGGAAGCAGCGCGAATACCGAGAGCTACTCGCGGGACTCGATCTCGACCTTGTCGTCCCTGGTGACCTCGATCCCGTCCCGCCAGAGCCCGACGAGACCGGCGCGACATTCGCCGAGAACGCGTCGCACAAGGCGCGCACCTACGCCGCCGCGAGCGGTCTGCGCACCGTCGCTGACGACTCGGGCCTCGAGGTCGACGCGCTTCGTGGCGCCCCCGGCCTTCGCAGCCGCCGCTTCTTCGGTGACGACGCGAGCGCGCCGGAGCGCAACGAGAAGCTTCTCGCGCTACTCGATGGCGTCACGTCGCGCGGCGCGCGCTTCGTCTGCGTGACGGCGCTCGCATCGCCCGACGGCCGCGTCGAGCTCTTCGACGGTGAGGTCCGCGGCGAGATCGGACTCGCTCCGCGTGGAGAGAACGGATTCGGTTACGACCCAC
>JALYLT010000228.1 GCA_030774095.1 Chloroflexota bacterium | reverse complement strand
CCACCGCGATGGTGCTGCAGGAGCGCGATGGCGACGACGCACTCTGCGACCTCGCGACGCGCGCCGATGTCGACCTCGTGCTCGTCGCGACGCCGGGCATCGCGGGGCTGGCGCCGACGCTCGCGGCACTGCGCGCCGGCAAGCGCGTGGCGCTCGCGAACAAAGAGGTGCTCGTCAGCGGCGGTCACCTCGTCGCGCCGCTCGCGGGTGGGGCGGGGGACCGGCTGCGGCCGGTGGACAGCGAGCACTGCGCGCTCTGGCAGTGCCTGGTCGGCGAGCGGATGGAGAACGTGGCGCGCGTCGCGGTGACCGCGTCGGGTGGGCCATTCCGCGAGCGCGCCCTCGATGAGCTCGCGTCGGTCACCCCGGATGAGGCGCTGCGCCACCCCACCTGGAAGATGGGCCCGAAGGTGACGATCGATTCGGCCACGCTCGCGAACAAAGGCTACGAGGTGGTCGAGACGCACTGGCTCTACGGCATCCCGTACGAGCGCATCGACATCATCGTGCACCCGGAGAGCGTGATCCACGCGCTCGTCGAATTCTCCGATGGCAGCGTGAAGGCGCAGCTCGCGGAGCCGGACATGCGCCTGCCGATCCAGTACGCGCTCCTGTGGGACCGCGCGCCGTCGCGGGCGGCGCGGCTCGACTGGTCGCTGGTCCGCACGCTGCGATTCGAGGGAGCGCCGGATGTTCGCCGCTACCCGTGCCTCGCGGCCGTGCTCGACACCGCGCGCTCCGGCGACAGCGCGGCGCTGATCGGGTTGTCAGCCGCCGATGAGGTCGCCGTCGCGCGCTTCCTGCGCGGCGAGATCCGCTTCGACGAGATCGCGTCGTATCTCCGACGCGGCGCGTCGCTCGGCGCGGCGCAGCGCGCGCCGGCGTCGCCCGACCTTGGCGAGATCCTCGGCGTCGACCGCGCGGTGCGCGCCGCGCTCGCTGCGGCGCCGGCGCTGGCGTAACGGAGATGGACCTCTGGACGGTGATCCTGTTCTTGCTCATGTTCACCGTGATCATCGCGGTGCACGAGTTCGGTCACTACCTGACCGCGCGGCTTCTCGGTATGAAGGTGCTCGAGTTCGCGTTCGGCTTCCCGCCGCGGGTCGCCGCGATCCGCCACGCCGGGATCGACTACAGCCTCAACGCGATCCCGTTCGGCGGATTTGTACGCATCCTCGGGCAGGACGACTTCAGGGTCCATCAGGCGGGCGAGGGGGATCCCGGATCGTTCACGTCGAAGCCGTGGTGGGCGCAGGCGATCGTGCTCGCCGCGGGTGTGACGATGAACGTGGTGCTCGCGCTCGTCGTGCTCACGATCGCTTTCGCGACCGGAACGACGGGATCGACCGGCGACGTGCGCGTGCGCTTGGTGGCGCCGAACTCGCCAGCAGAGAAGGCCGGCATACAGGTGGGCGATATCGTTCGCGCCGCCGACGGGCGCGAGATCACGCGCTCGGACGATCTCGTTAGCTACGTGACGACCCAGGCGAAGCAGCATCCCGGACAGGAGGTCACGCTTACGATCGAGCGCAACGGTCAATCCGTCCCGCCGATCAAGGCTGTCCCGCGAGCCGAGCCTCCCGAAGGCGAGGGACCGATCGGCATCGGCCTGGAAGAAGTGCAGGGGGCGAAGACGTACTCCCTACCCGAGGCGTTCCGAGAGGCCGTGTCCCTATCCGGTCAGGTCGTCGTCCAGATCGCCCAGCTGCCGGGCCAACTCCTCGCGCCGCGCACCTCGACCGGCGCTCCGACGGTCGGCGGTCCGATAGAGATCTTCCGCGTGACCGGGCAGGTCGCGCAGTACGGCGTCCCTGCATTCCTCAAGCTCGTCGGCGTGTTGTCGGTGAACCTCGCGGTGCTGAACATCGTTCCGTTCCCCGGCCTCGACGGCGGACGCCTCTTCTTCGTGCTCCTCGGCGGCATCTTCCGCGTGCGCTTCTCACCCCAGGTCGAGGCCGCGGTGCACGCGGTGGGCTTCCTGCTCCTCCTTCTGCTCCTCGTCGTCGTGAGCATCAACGACATCCGCCGCGTCGTTGGGGGCTAACGCAAGCGGGGCCACCCGCGCGCTGGCGTGGGGTGGGTGCCTCAATGTCCGAGACCTCGGCGGCCTCACGAGCGGTGCTGGTCGGCGCGTGCGTCGCGGCGCCCTGGTTCGCTCCGATCAGCTCTGCCGGCTGAACGATGGCGGCCGCGAGGCGCTGCTCGCCCACGGCGTGCGGACTGTGATCGACCTGCGGACGCCGGCCGAGGTCGCGAAGGATCCAGATCCAGACTGGCACGAGCACGGCGTCGACTACGTGCTCGTCCCGCAGCAGGACGAGCAGTTCTGGGCGTCGATCGGCCCAAGCCGCACACGGGCCGAACGCGACGCGCTGGTGCTCGACCATCGCGCCGAGCACATCGCCGCCATGGCGCGCGCGGTCGCGAACGCGGCGCCGGGTGGCGTGCTCATCCACTGTCTCGCCGGCAAGGACCGCACCGGCATTGCCATCGCGCTCCTGCTGGGACTCGCCGGCGTATCGGACGCGGACATCGCGGCCGACTACGCGCTGTCCGAGGCATCGCTCGCGGCCGAACGCGCGGCGGCGCTCGCGGCCGCACCGGACGATGACGCGCGCGCACGGATCGAGCGCAGCTACGACTCGCGGGCGGAGACGATGCTCGCGACGCTCGCGCACCTTCGCGCGCGCCACGGTGGCGCGGTCGAATATCTCACGCGCGCCGGACTTACGAGCACGGACATCCAGCGGATCCGGGGGCGGCTGCTCGAATAGCCGAACTGTCGCGCAGTCGTCATTCGCGCGCGAGATCGGCGTGTAGGCTGTGACCCCCATGGATGCGCCTGTCGTCAACGTGCGCGCCCTCCGCAAGGTCTACCGCGTTACCGAACGCGAGACCGGACTGGCGGCCACGTTCCGCTCCATCGTCAAGCGCCGCTACCGCGAGGTGCTCGCGGTGGACGGCATCACGTTCCACATCGATCCGGGTGAGGTGGTGGGCTTCCTCGGGCCCAACGGAGCGGGGAAGACGACGACGCTCAAGATGCTCTCGGGCCTGCTCTATCCGACCGGCGGTGAAGCGACGGTGCTGGGCCACGTGCCGTGGCGCCGCGAGGGCGACTTCCTGCGTGGGATGACGCTCCTCATGGGCAACCGCTCACAGCTGGTGTGGGACATTCCCGCCGCCGATTCGTTCCTGGTGTTGAAGGAGATCTACGCCGTTCCCGCCGCGCAGTACAAGCGCACGCTCGACGAGCTGACCGATCTGCTGGAGCTCGAGCCGCTGCTGCACAAACCCGTGCGCGGGTTGTCGCTCGGCGAGCGCATGAAGGTCGAGTTCGCGGCCGGCCTGCTGCACTCTCCGGGCGTCGCCTTCCTCGACGAGCCGACGCTCGGCCTCGACATCTCGATGCAGGGACGCATCCGGCGCTTCGTCGCCGATTACAACCAGCGAAGTGGCGCGACGATCCTTCTCACGAGCCACTACATGGACGATGTGGTGGCGCTGTGCCGCCGCATCATCGTCATCCACCGCGGCGTGCTCCTGTACGACGGCGCCCTCGCGGACCTCGCCGAGCGGATGGCGCCGTACAAGCGCATCACCGTCACGCTCCGCGGCACCGTCGGCGACCTCTCGACATTCGGCGAGGTCGTGTCGAGCAACGAGAACACCGCGACGATCCACGTCCCGCGCACTCAGGCGGGTGAGCGCACCGCGCGACTCGTGCGCGAGCTCGGCGATCAGCTGGCGGACATCAGCGTCGAGGATCCGCCGATAGAAGAGGTCATCGACAAGGTCTTCGCGTCCGAGCGGCCCCTCGTGGAGGCGACAGCGTGATCCGGATCTACCGGCAGCTGCTCGTCGCGCAGATCCAGGCCGCCGCGCAGTACCGCATCCAGGCCGTGCTCTGGATGCTCTTTTCGATCATCCGTCCGGTCATCTTCCTGGCGGCCTGGACGGCCGTGTCGAACGCGCAGGGCGGGAGCGTCGGTGGCTACACGACCGCGGACTTCGCCGCGTACTACATCGCGCTCACGATCGTGGGGCATCTCACGACCGCGTGGAACTCATTCGAGTTCGAGTTCGAGGTCCGGCAAGGCAGGCTCTCTCCAAAGCTCCTGCGCCCGCTCCACCCGCTGCACTACGCGGTGGTCGAGAACCTCATCTGGAAAGCCACGACGTTCCTTCCGCTCCTGGTCGTGTGCGCC
>JALYLT010000227.1 GCA_030774095.1 Chloroflexota bacterium | reverse complement strand
CCTTTGCGACGGTGAACGTGGCCGGAGGCGTGGTCAGTGTGAGGAGGAGTGCACCTACGACCTGTTGCGATGCTGCACTGGGGACATCGACGACCTCTTCGAGAAGCGTTGGTGTTGGCTCTGGAGGAAGAGCGGGCGCGGGAGCCTCGGCGAGGGACTCGGCGGGCGCGGGAGCCTCGGCGACGGACTCAGCGGGCTCGGGGGCTTCTGCGACAGACTCGAGGAGCGCGCGGACCTCAGACACATCCACTGTGTCCGCGACGACGGGGATGACCTGCGGGGACGCGGGTTCGGGAAGCGGCTCTGGTTCTAAAGGAGGTGGCCGCTCCGCGGTCGGCGCTCCGATCGTCTCCGCTGGTGGGCGCGCGCGCGGCTCGAGCAGTCGCTTGAGGCTGTCGAAGAGCTTCATTTCGTGGGCACCTTCTCGCTCGCTCGCGCGAGCACGTCGACGGTCCCGTCAACCCCCCGGAAGCGATCGACGGTCTCGGGCCGCTCTCCGCCGATCTCGGAACGCGTGGTGAGCCGATACATCTCGGCCGCGCCCTGGAAGATGAGCGGCGTGAGCCCGACGTCCTCGAACGTACGCGCGATCTCCTCCATCTCGGCGATCCAACGGTGCGCCTTCCCCGGCATCGCGGGGACCGCGTCGGCCATTCGCTTCGCCTGCGCCGCTTGACTATCGCGAAGCTCGGCGATGAGCGTGTCGTAGACACCGAGCTTGCGCGCCGCGACGAGGAGCTCCGTCGCGATCGCGGTCGTCCCCTTCGTGAGCGCCGCGTAGCACATCTTCACGGCCGAGGCCTCACCCACCTCGTCGCCGAGGAGCCGCACGTCGAGCCCCGCGTCGGCGAGGGCGCCGAAGAGCGCGCGATCCGGACCGGAGGCGTAGAAGCGCGGACTTGGTGCGTCCCGCGGCGGACCGCCGACGATCCCCGCATCGACAAAACCGCTGCCGGTCGGAGCGATGACCGCCGCGACTTCGCGGGCGGTGCGCGGCGCGATGGCGTTGCAGTCGACATAGGTGAGGCGCGCCCCGGTCGCGCCGAGCGCCTCGGCGACGTCGCGGGCGACGGCGACCGCCTGCGCCGGCGGCACGATCGAGAGGACGAGCTCGGATTCGCGCACGAGAGCCTCGAGCGTCGGGATCTCGGTGAGTCCCGCCGCGCGGGCGAGCATGCGCGTCCGCTCGGAGCGTCCGGCGAGGCAAGTCAGCACGCGCACTCCACCCTGGACCAGCAGCGCGCCGACCGCCTGACCCATGTCGCCCGGACTCAGGAGCGCGACGGATCGCACTGTCATCCCTCGAATCGTAGTCGCAGCGTCACAGGCTCCTTCCGACTGCGCTCCATCCAATCGATATGTGTATGATATGTGTATGTTGACCGAACGGCTACAGGTGCTTGTGAGCCGAGCCCAGCGACACCGTCTCGAGGCTGAGGCGAAACGTCGCCGCACGTCCGTCGGTGCACTCATTCGCGAGGCGGTCGACGCTCGACTCCACAGTGTCCCCCTGGAAAAGCGCCGACGCGCGATCGCGGAGATCAAGGCGATGAGCGGCGGGCGTTTCCTGACTACGGCGGCGCTTGAGCAGATCGTCGACGAAGAACGAGAACAGCCACTTCGACAGATCGCGCGTCACCGGCGTCGGTGACCTTCCTCATCGACGCGAACGTCATCGTCTATGCCGCAGTGCCGTCAAAATACCGCGATGCCTGTCTTGAGATCCTTGAGGCAGTCGCGGTGGGCAGGGCGGACGGCCGCGTCTCAACCGCGATCATCGAAGAGGTATGGCACATCGAGTTGAGCGGGCGCGCGGGCACGATCGATGGACTCGCGCGGCAGAGTTACCTGGCGTTCTCGCCCCTGCTCCCCGTGAACGACCAGATCATCGCAAGAGCCCTCGACCTCGAGGCTCGTCGGCTCGGCGCCAACGACCGCATCCACGTCGCGACCGCACTCGCACACGACATCGACACGATCGTGTCGGCCGATGCCGACTTCGACAGCGTTTCCGCGATACGGCGCGTCGACCCGCTTTCCGAGACGGAACGGTCGCGACTACTGAAGACCTGAGGCCGCAGCTCGACCGCCTTGCGTTGGTCAGCGGGCGTCGATCACGCCGATGCGCGGACAGAGGGACGACAGCACGCACTGCGAACAGTGCGGCCGGCGCGCGATGCAGACCTCGCGTCCGTGTCGAATGAGATGCATGTGTAATGCGTACATCTCGGGCGGCGGCACGGTCGCCTGCAGCACCTCTTGCGCGACGACCGCGTCGGCGCGCACGTCGACGAGCCCGAGCCGTCGCGCGACGCGGTGCACATGCGTGTCGACCGGGAAGTACGGACGGCTGAGCGAGAAGAGCAGGACGCACGCGGCGGTCTTCGGACCGACACCGGGAAGCGACAGGAGCAGATCCCACAGCGCCTTCGAACGCATGCGCGAAAGCGCTTCGTCGTCGAGCGCGATGTCGCGCTCGCGCAGCACGCGGAGGATCCCGCGGATGCGGACCGCCTTCGTCGGTCCCAGGCCGCCGCGATGGATCGCGCGCGCGATCGCCGGCAGCGGCGCGTCGGCCACGTCGTCCCACGACGGGAAGCGCGACCGCAGATCGGCGTAGGCGCGATCGCGGTTCGTATCGCTCGTGTGCTGCGACAGCACCGTGAGCATGAGCTCGTCGAGCGCCGGGAGGCGACGTGGCGCCGGCGGTGCGCCGTAGACCTTCCGCAGGCGGAGCGCGATCGCGCGAAGACGTCGCCGCATCAAGGCGAGTATCGGCAATGGCGTAACCCGGCGGCGGAGCGACCGAGTAACCGAAGCCGTCTCGTCTTTTGCCAAGGATCTCTTCGAGGCGGCGGCGATCGACGATGCGGGGCCGCTGACGACGTTCTTCCGCCTGGTGCTCCCGCTCTCGATACGGCACTCGCGTCGATCACGACCGTCAGTAACCTCGTGAACTCACTCGGACAGGACTGGCGGCGCCTGCCCGCGGCTGCAGTCATCCCGTCCGCGGGATCCTGGCCGGCTCCGTCAAGGGGTAGCGCGCGTCGCCGATCGCCGGCCATTGAACTGAGCGGGCTGCCGTGACAGGATTCCGCGTCGGGGGGGAGGGTCAACGTGGCAGGCACTACCCAAGACGAGCGCGTCCTCACAGTCACGACGCCGCTCGGACCGAACGTGTTCACCCTCGCGGGCCTGTCCGGCCGCGAGGAGATCTCACGACTGTTCAGCTTCCAACTCGACCTGCTCCTCGAGAACGACAACGACGCGCCGCTCGATCGGCTCGTTGGCCAACCCACGACCATCGAGCTCGCGCTGCCCGGCGGCGGCTCGCGATTCTTCAACGGCATCGCGAGCCGGGTCAGTCAGGGCGCCCGTGGCGCGCGCCTCACGTCCTACCGAGCGGAGATCGTGCCGCGACTCTGGCTACTGACACGGACACACCAGAGCCGCACCTTCGCTCATCACACGGTCCCCGAGATCGTTCGGCTCGTGCTGGGCGACCTCTCCAGTGTCGAAATGCGACTCACCGCCAACTACCAGCCGCGCGACTACTGCGTGCAGTATCGGGAGAGCGACTTTGACTTTGTGAGTCGTCTGATGGAAGAGGAAGGGATCTTCTACTTCTTCACGCACACACAGGGCGGGCACACGATGGTCCTCGCCGACACCGCCGCGGGCGTCTCGGACATCCCTGGCCCGCATGTCGTCACGTTCGACACGACCGGCTCGGGGAAGACGCCCGCACAGGCAGTCTTCAGCTGGGAGAAGACCCAGGAGCTGCGCGCAGGAAAGGTGACGCTCGGGGACCACAACTTCCAGCTGCCGGACGATCCGCTTGAGGGCACTGCGATCATTCGCGAGAGCGTCCGCGTTGGTCAGGTCACGCACATGCTGCGCGTTGGAGGGAACGAGCGACTCGAGCTGTACGACTACCCGGGCGGGTACGCCAAGCGCTTCGACGGCATTGGTCCAGGCGGCGGCGAGCAGCCGGGTGAGCTGCAGAAGCTCTTCGAGGCCGCGCAACGCACCGCCGCGATCCGCATGGAGGAGGAGGCGGTCGCGAGCCTCATGATCGACGGGGCGTCGAACTGCCGCCCCTTCACGAGCGGGAACCGCTTCTCGCTCGAGCAGCATCCGAATGGCGATGGCGCGTACGTCATCACCCGCGTCGAGCACACCATCCGCGTGAAGGACCCGGACGCCGGCGAGCGCGG
>JALYLT010000226.1 GCA_030774095.1 Chloroflexota bacterium | reverse complement strand
GATCTCCTCGGCGACGCCGAGAGATTGAGCAGGACCATTAGTGCCGGCGCGCAAGAGCGTACGCAGCGCGGCGACGCGCAAGACGCTGACGCATGTCGACGAGCGCGGCGCGGCGCGGATGGTCGACGTCGGCGCGAAGGCCGTGACCGAGCGACGCGCGACAGCGCGCGGCATGCTCCTGCTCTCGAGCGAAACGCTCGCGCTCGTGCGCGACGGACGCACACCGAAGGGCGACGTGCTCGCGAGCGCGCGGCTTGCGGGGATCATGGCGGCGAAGAAGACATCGGAGCTGATCCCGCTCGCGCATCCACTGCCGATCACGCACGCGAGCGTCGATGTGACGATCGAGTCGACCGGCATCGCGATCGAAGCGACCGTCGCGACGACCGCGCAGACCGGCGTCGAGATGGAGGCCCTCACGGCGGTCGCGGTCGCGGGACTCACGCTCTACGACATGCTGAAAGCGATCGAGCGCGGCGCGCGACTGACCGATGTGCGCCTGGTCGCAAAGAGCGGCGGGCGCAGTGGGGAGTACCGCGCACAGTGAGCTCGGTGCGCGCCGCGATCATCACGGTCAGCACCAGAGGCGCCGCGGGCCAGCGAGCCGATGAGAGCGGGCCGGCCATGCGAGACGCGCTCGTCGCGGCGGGCCACGAGGTCATCCATACCGATCTCGTGCCCGACGACGTGGCCGGCATCGCGACCGCCATCCTGAGCGCGGTGCGCGCGGGCGCGAACGTCGTGCTCACCAGCGGCGGCACGGGGCTATCGCCGAACGACCTGACGCCCGAGGCGACACGGCGCGTGATCGACCGCGAGGTGCCCGGCATCGCCGAGGCGCTGCGAGCGCGGTCGCTGGAGAAGACCCCGCACGGCATGCTCTCGCGCGGCGTCGCGGGCGCCGTCGCTTCGACGCTTGTCGTCAACCTGCCCGGTTCACCGCGCGCGGTACGCGAGTCGCTCGAGGTGCTGTTGCCGGTGCTTCCCCACGCCATCGAGCTGCTCGCCGGCGAGAGCGGCGAGACCGGTCACGCCCGCGGCCGCGCCTAGGTGAAGCTCGCGGTCCATCCGGAGGTCGCCGCGGCGCTCGCGGCGCATCGCGCCGTCGTCGCGCTGGAGTCCACCGTCATCGCGCATGGCCTCCCGCGGCCACAGAACCTCGAGGTCGCTCGCTCGCTCGAGGAGGAGGTGCGTGGCCTCGGATCCACGCCGGCCACGATCGCTATCGCCGATGGGCAGGCCATCGTTGGCGCTGACGACGCACTCCTGGTGCGCCTCGCGGAGGACCCGGCGGTCGCGAAGGTCTCACTTCGGGACCTCGCGCCGGTGCTCGCACGTCGCGGTCTTGGCGCCACGACCGTCGCGGCGACGGTGGAGATCGCGGCTCGCGCCGGCATCGCGGTGATGGCCACTGGTGGCATCGGCGGGGTGCACCGCGGCGGCGAACGCTCCTTCGACGAGTCCGCCGACCTCGAGGCCATCGCGCGGCATCCGGTGTGCGTAGTCTGCGCGGGCGCGAAGCTCGTGCTCGATCTCGCGCTCACGCTCGAGCGGCTCGAGACGCTCGGCGTGCCGGTCATTGGCTATGGGACCGACGAGCTGCCGGCGTTCTACGTTCGGACGAGCGGACTGCCTGTCGCCCATCGCGTCGATGACGCTCTCGCCGCGGCACGCGTCGCGCGCGAGCAGCTCGCGCGCGGTGCAGGGATCGTGATCGCCGTTCCGATCGCGGAGCGTGACGCGCTCGAGCGGCGCGAGGCGGAGGCGGAGGTCGCGCGTGCGCTCGCGGCGGCGGAGCGGCAAGGCGTCCGCGGCGCGGCGCTCACGCCGTTCCTACTGGCGCAGCTCAGCGACGCGACCGGCGGGCGCAGCCTCGCGGCCAACCTGTCGCTGCTGCGAGGGAACGCGCGGATCGCGGCGCAGATCGCGTTGGCGCTGTCGATCTAGCAGGGTCTCTATCCGGTCCGGATCAGGCTCGCGATCCAGTTGATCAGGAGCGGCGCGAGCATCACGAAGATCGGGTCCAGCCCGCCGCGACCGTTTCGACCACGGCCGCCTAGCGCCGGGAGTCGAAGCCCAGCGTCTCGCGCATTCGCACGTAGCCGACGACGGACTCGCGGAACAGGACGCCGACGAGCGATCCACGATCGACGACGGGCAGGAGCGGAAGGTCGCCGCCGCCGAAGCGGTCGAGGGCCGCGACGAGCTCGTCGTTCGACGACACCGTGGCCAGTGCCGAGACCGGGGTCATGACGACATCCACCGGCGTCGTAGCCCACTGATCCTGCTCGACCTTACGAAGATCCGCGATCGTGACGAGGCCCACGAGCCGGTCATGCGCGACGACCGGGATCGCTTGAAGGTTGTTCGGCAGGACGATGTCGCGGATCAGCTGACCGATCGGGATGCCGGCTGGAGCGGAGCGGAAGTCTGTGGTCATGAGCTGACCCACGCGTACGTTGCCGACCGCCGCGGTAACACGCTCCTGCTGGAGCGACTGCGACGCCGCGCCGAAGAGGAAGTACGCGATGAGGCCCATCCACAGCCCGCCGGTCGCCTCGCCGTTCAACACTCGCGAGACGGCGTATACGACCATCAGGCCGGCAACGAGCTGGCCCCCGCGCGCGGCGATGCGCGTCGCGACCACGCGATCGCCCCGCAGTCCCCAGATGATCGAGCGCAGGACGCGTCCGCCATCAAGCGGGAAGCCGGGCACGAGATTGAACAGGGCGACGGCGATGTTGATGAAGCCGAGGTAGCCGGCCACGGCTTCTACCGGCTGCAACCATGGCACTCGGGCGATGTTGTCCGTGACGAGCTGCTGCACGAGCAGACCCAGCCCGCCGATCGCGAGGCTTGTCAGCGGCCCCGCCGCCGCCATGAAGAACTCTGCCTTCGCGCTCGGCGGCTCCTTCGTGAGGTTCGCGACTCCGCCCAGAAGGAAAAGCGTGATCGACGAAACGGACATCTTGAAGCGCAGCGCGACGATCGCGTGTGCCAGCTCGTGCAGAAGGACCGAGGTGAAGAACAGGAATGCCGCGACCGCCGAAACGATGAACGTCTTCTGCTGCGACCACTGCGGATACGACGCAGGGAACACCTGGTCGGCCAGCGACAGCAGGACCAGGAAGAAGATCAGCAGCCACGAGATGTGAATGCGGATGTCGATGCCGAGCACGCGCGCGACGCGGAACGATCCGGGCATAGGGGCGAGCATAGCCGCGATGCGATACTTGAAGCGGATGAGGACGATGTTGGACAAGCGCCAGCGACGCCGCGTGGTTTGATGCCGGGGACGGAACCACTTCTAGCGAGCGGCAACGAGCTTAAGGTCACCGGACGCTTCGGCACGCTTGAGATCCATCCAGACATAGCGCGGGCGATCGACGACCTCGGTTTCATGGCGCCGACGCCGGTGCAGCAGGAGGCCATCCCGGTGCTGCGCGCCGGGCGCGACCTGTTCGCGCAGGCGCAGACCGGCACCGGCAAGACCGCGGCATTCGCGATCCCGATCATCGAGCGCATCGACCCGGATGAGAAGCGGCCACAGGCGCTCATCGTCGTGCCGACGCGGGAGCTCGCGGTCCAGGTGACGCGCGAATTCGGTGCATTGGGAAAATACCGGCACACGCACGAGGTGGCGATCTACGGCGGCGTTCCGTACGGCCCCCAGGAGCGCGCCCTGAAGCGCGGGGTCCCGATCGTCATCGGCACACCCGGCCGCCTGCTCGACCACATCGACCGCGGCACGCTCCTGCTCGACGGCATCCGCGTCGTCGTGCTCGACGAGGGCGACCGCCTGCTCGACATGGGCTTCGCGCCCGACGTCCGGAAGCTCCTGCGCCTCTGCCCGACGAAGCGCCAGACCGCACTCTTCTCGGCGACGCTGTCGGGTGAGATCCGCGACCTCGCCCATCGCTTCACGAGAGACCCCGCACAGATCTCGATCGATCCCGGTCAGCGCAACCTCGAGGCGATCGAGCAGGTCTACGTCGAGGTGCTCGATCAGGACAAGCCAAAGGCGCTCGCCGAGCTTCTCCGCCGCTGGGAGACCGATCAGGTGCTGGTGTTCCGCCACACCAAGCGCGGGGTGGACAAGCTCTTCGACGATCTCAAGCGGCGCGGCCAGAAGGTCGCCGCGATCCACGGCGATCTCTCGCAGCGCGAACGCGAACGGACGCTCGACCAGTTCCGCAGTGGCGAGATCAAAGTCCTGATCGC